>CAJXVF010000103.1 GCA_913060845.1 uncultured Alphaproteobacteria bacterium
GATCTACACCTCTCTATTCGTCGGCAGCGTCAGATGTGTATAAGAGACAGTTGCGGGAGGGCGGCATAACCATCGCCTTGCCTTCAACCACAGGCTTGCCTTTGACGAGGCAGGTGGTCTTCAGCGTGACGCGGCGTTTTTCAAGATTGATATCAGTCACTTCCGCAACTGCTGTCACCGTATCACCAGGGCGAACAGGGGCTTTGAAGCAGAGTGTCTGGGAAAGATAGATGGCACCAGGGCCGGGCATCCGCGCGCCTAGCACAGCGGAAATGAACGCCGCCGACAGCATCCCATGGGCGATCCGGCCCTTGAACATGGATTCAGCAGCAAACTCATCATCCAAGTGAACAGGGTTCGTGTCGCCGGAAATGCCTGCATACAGCGTGATATCTGCGTCGGTCACCGTCTTGGCGAAGCTTTCCGTCTGGCCGACGGTTAGGTCTGCGATGAAATAGCCGCCAGCGGAAGCCATGGGCGATGTTCCTTCATTCACGTAGATTGCGGCAGTTTTTAGCCTAAAGCGCAGCCTAGGGCTATGCGGCGATTATACAGCGATTCGATCCATAAATTTGGCTAACCGAATATCCAAGTCTGTGACGCCGCCAACGCTATGGGTCGTCAGTGTGACATTGACTGTGCTGTAGACATTAGACCATTCAGGATGATGATCCATACGTTCAGCCATCAGTGCAGATTGCGTCATGAAACCAAAGGCTTCTACAAATGTCTTAAATTTGAATTCACGGTGAATTGCCGCGCGACCTTCAACGCCAGCCCAACTGTCCAGGGACTTCAGCGCCGTTTCGACCGCCTCTGCTGTAAGCTTATCCGGCATGCTATATCCCATATTCAGCGCAGCTTGGCAGGGCCAGAATGACAGACCCCGACCTTCCGCCATCATTAGACGACATCGCAGCGCTCGCCGCTACTGCGCTCGATCGCTTGCCTGCACATTTTGCGGACCCGATCCGCCACGTCCCGATCATCGTCGAAGACTTTCCGGCCGCTGATGTGATGCGGGTGATGGCCCTAGAAAGCCCATTTGACATTATGGGCCTCTATCACGGCGTTGATCTCGCCTCGAAATCAGGCAGCGCCGCGTCAGAGGACCTGGACCGAATTTTTCTCTATCGCCGACCGATCTTGGACTACTGGTGCGAGACAGCGGAGTCGCTATCCCACGTTGTCGCCCATGTTCTGATCCACGAAATCGGCCACCATTTCGGCCTTTCGGACGATGACATGGAGGCGATTGAGGCAGGCACTTAAATTTTACGCGGATTTCCGGCGGCTTTTCTTCGGCTTCACATATGCCGATAGGAAATGGCCTGTGTAGCTGCCTTCCGCACCGGCAATCTCTTCCGGTGTGCCAGAGGCGACAACCTCGCCACCGCCATCGCCGCCTTCGGGGCCAAGGTCGATCACCCAATCAGCCGTTTTGATGACTTCCAGGTTATGCTCAATGACGATGACGGTATTCCCCTGGTCAACCAGGGCCGCCAGCACCTCTAGCAGTTTACGGACATCCTCAAAGTGCAATCCGGTTGTTGGCTCATCCAGGATATAGACCGTCCGTCCGGTAGCGCGTTTGGAGAGTTCCTTCGCTAATTTCACGCGCTGCGCCTCACCACCAGAGAGGGTCGTCGCTTGTTGGCCAATCTTCACATAGCCAAGTCCAACGCGCTCCAACGTCACAAGCTTGTCGCGGATGGAGGGCACGGCGCTGAACTCTTTGGCACCTTCTTCTACTGTTAAATCAAGCACATCAGCGATAGATCTGCCACGATACTTAACCTCTAGTGTTTCCCGATTATAGCGTTTGCCTTTGCAGACATCGCATTCGACATAAACATCCGGCAGGAAGTGCATCTCGATTTTGATAACGCCGTCGCCTTGGCACGCTTCGCAGCGCCCGCCCTTCACATTAAAGCTAAAACGACCAGGCTTGTAGCCGCGCGTTTTGGCTTCGGGCAGTCCAGCGAACCAATCACGGATCGGCGTGAAGGCACCGGTATATGTGGCGGGGTTTGAGCGGGGCGTGCGGCCAATTGGCGATTGGTCGATATCAATAACCTTGTCGAGATATTCAACGCCCTTGATATCATCATGTGGCGCAGGTGCAGCCCGGGAGCCCATAACCCTGCGGGCCAGTGCCTTGTAAAGTGTGTCCACCACCAAGGACGACTTGCCGCCGCCGGAAACCCCGGTCACGCAGGTTAGGACGCCAAGCGGGAAGGTCGCGTTGACATTTTTCAGATTGTTGCCGGTAGCGCCCACCACCTTCAGCGCTTTGCCATTGCCTTTGCGCCGCTTGTCCGGGATCGGAATCTGCTTCATCCCCGTCAGGTATTGCCCTGTCAGACTGTCCGGCGAGGCCATGATGTCCTCTGGCGTTCCGAAGGCAACCACATGGCCGCCGTGGATCCCGGCGGCTGGTCCCATATCGACGACATAGTCAGCTTGCCGGATCGCATCCTCATCATGCTCAACAACAATGACCGTGTTGCCGAGATCACGCAGCCGCGTCAACGTGCCAAGCAGGCGTTCATTGTCTTTCTGGTGCAGGCCAATGGATGGCTCATCCAACACATACAGAACACCCGTCAATCCAGAACCAATCTGGGAGGCGAGGCGGATGCGCTGGCTTTCACCGCCGGACAGGGTGCCAGACCCACGGGAGAGCGTGAGGTATCCAAGCCCAACATCAACCAGAAAGCCCAGCCTGTCGTTGATTTCTCGAAGAATGCGCTCGCCGATCTCAAGCTGCTTCTGATTAAGGCTCTCCGGCAGCGCCATAAACCAGTCACGGGCCGCCAGTACGGAAAGATTGGCGATGCCAGAAACATCCTCCATCGCGACTTTCACAGCCAAGGCTTCGGGCTTCAGGCGCTTGCCATCGCAGACGTGACAGGGTGCGGCTGACATATATTTAGAAATTTCTTCGCGCGCCCAGGCGCTATCCGTCTCGCTGAAACGGCGTTCAAGATTGTTCGCAACACCCTCAAACGGCTTCTCGACTTTGTATGAGCGTAGGCCGTCATCATACTTGATCGCGATAGGCGTCACGCCGGAGCCGTAGAGAACAGTGTCCCGCATGTCTTCCGGCAATTCGCCAAACGGCGTTTTCATGGACTGCTTATAGTGTCGGCAGATGCCTTCCAGCGTTTGCTCATAATAGGAGGAGCTGGAGCCGGACCAGGGAGCTACCGCGCCATCTTTCAGGCTGAGCAGCGGGTTTGGAATAACCAGTTGCGGGTCACAATGCTGCTCGACGCCAAGGCCATCGCAGGCCGGGCAAGCGCCAAACGGGTTGTTGAACGAAAACAGGCGCGGCTCAATCTCCGGGATCGTAAACCCAGAAACAGGGCAAGCGAAACGGCTGGAGAAAATCGTTTGTGCGCCATCATCCGCATTCTCAGCGACAGCGAGGCCGTCCGTCAGGCCAATCGCCGTTTCCAGCGAGTCGGCAAGGCGGTCGCTTGCATCGGCGCGAACAACGAAACGATCCACCACCACATCAATGTCGTGTTTGTAGGTCTTTTTCAGCGCCGGCGCGTCTTCAATCAGCATCACGTCGCCGTCGATTTTGACACGCTGGAAGCCTTTGCGAGACAATTCCGCCAGTTCTTTGCGGAACTCGCCTTTGCGACCGCGCACGATAGGGGCAAGGAGCAATAAACGCGTGCCTTCATCCATCGCGAGCACCCGATCCGCCATCTGACTGATGGTCTGGCTCTCAATCGGTAGGCCGGTGGCGGGAGAATACGGAATACCCGTCCGCGCCCAGAGTAGGCGCATATAGTCATAAATTTCAGTGACAGTGCCGACGGTGGAGCGCGGATTGCGGCTGGTGGTTTTCTGCTCAATGGAAATCGCGGGCGAAAGGCCTTCGATAAGGTCTACGTCCGGTTTGCTCATCAGCTCTAGGAACTGGCGGGCGTATGCGGACAAGCTTTCTACATAGCGGCGCTGGCCCTCGGCATAGATGGTGTCGAACGCCAGGCTGGATTTGCCGGAGCCCGAAAGGCCAGTGATCACCACGAGCTTATCGCGCGGTAGATCAACATCCACGTTCTGCAGGTTATGTTCCCGCGCGCCCCGGACGGAGATCGTCTTCAGGCTGGATGGTTGATAGTTCGCGGCGGTTTTTTTTGCCATGCCAATAGAGCTCCTTTGCGGCCCGTTATATGGACGGATCACGCTGCTGGTTCCAAGCGCCTTCGTTGTGGACAAGTCAAGAATGTCCGCTAGCGCCGCTCTTAGCGCGGGGCTACAGTTAGCTTTGAACAATAATCGAACGATTCCCTGTGGAGCGAACACGTTCCAGTGTTGGAGATAAGGCCATGTCCGGCAGCGTCAATAAGGTCATTCTAGTTGGTAATCTGGGCCGTGACCCTGAATTCACTCAAACGCAGGATGGGCGCCGTTTCGGTCGCCTATCTATCGCGACGTCCGAACGTTGGCGGGACCGTGGCTCCGGCGAGCGCCGTGAGCAGACGGAATGGCATCGCGTTGTCATCTTCAATGAAAACCTCGTTGACGTGGCGGAGCGGTTTCTTCGCAAAGGCTCCAAGGTTTATATCGAAGGCCAGCTGCAAACGCGCAAATGGCAGGATCAATCTGGTAATGACCGCTATTCTACGGAAGTGGTTTTGGGCCGGTTCCGTGGTGAGCTGACAATGTTGGATGGCCGTCAGGACGGCGAATCTGGCAGCGGCGGGGGTGGCGGAGACTACGCCAGTTCAGGCGACGGCGACTATGGCAGCAGCAGCGTCAGTAGCAGCGGGGGACAGAAATCTTCCGGCGGTGGGCAGCAACGCTCAAGCGGCGGCGGTGGCGGCCGGGATGAAACCCGCGCAGCGCCAATGGATCTCGACGACGACATTCCGTTCTAAGCTGATGCAAGTCCGCCAGACAATCCGGTTCGTTGCGTTAACCGCGCTTTGCATGGCGGCAACGCCTGCTTTGGCGGAAGATTCGCCTCTGGCACCAGCAGATGCAGTTGCGGATCGCGTTAATCCAACCGGCGTTACCGGCATGTACCGCTGCGCTGTCGGCGATGCAGCAACCGTTCGATTTAGCTTCACTGGATTCGACGACGGTCAGCACCGGATTGAAGAAAGCCTGGGCGGACGGGATCGGCGGACATCGCGCTACCCCTGGCAACTGGCGACGGCAACCCTCTATCGGGAGCGCATGAGCGGGCAGGGCGCTGCAAAGTTCCGTCGTCTCACTGGCTCTCTGCGTTTGCTGCAGGAACTCAAACCTGGGCTCATCTCAGCAAACTATGCTGAAGCGCCGCTCGACGGCTCAACAGTGCCGCTGGAATGGCGCTATGACGTGCGCGTCAAAGGCCGCGCCGCCAGCTTTGCGCCGGGTGGTCTCGGCGAAGTCACAATTGTTCAGATTGAAGAACAGCGCACCCGATATGTGGATGCCCAGCAGAACCCGCTAGCGCTCTCTGAAGCCGCTGCAGGGTTCGATGTGACCGAGGTGGCGACGGTCTCTTGCGCGCCGAAACTCGGCCTTGCGCTCAGGATTGAGCGCAAGCGGGAAGGACGGGTTATCGAAGCCTGTTCGCTCGCCGAATATAAGCGCGGATAGGCACATATTTCACGCTGCTGAAGGTTTCAGTTCTCCGTTGAAACAGCTATAGTTTTTGACGAATCAGGTGGCTCGTGAAGCCGCTATTTTATTAGGAGAATCTTGGTGTCCGATACGTCGCCGCCACGGTCAGATGACATTCAATCCGTCTCCATCGAAGAGGAGATGCAGCGCTCATACCTTGACTATGCGATGAGCGTGATTGTTGCCCGCGCGATCCCCGATGTCAGGGATGGTTTGAAGCCAGTTCATCGCCGCATTCTCTATGCAATGCGCGAGGGCGGATACGATTGGAACCGCCCCTTCCGTAAGTCAGCCCGTATCGTCGGTGATGTGATGGGTAAGTACCATCCGCACGGCGACTCGGCGATTTACGACGCGCTGGTTCGCATGGCGCAGAACTTCTCCATGAGCCTTCCGTTGATTTCCGGCCAGGGCAATTTTGGCTCCATGGATGGCGATCCGCCAGCAGCCATGCGCTACACGGAAGCCCGGCTCGCCAACGCGTCTGAAGCGCTGATTGCCGACATCGACAAAAGCACGGTCGACTTCCAGCCCAACTATGATGAATCCGACAGCGAACCTGTCGTTCTGCCGGCTGAATTCCCACATCTGTTGGTGAATGGTGCCGGTGGTATCGCCGTTGGTATGGCGACGAATATTCCGCCGCATAACTTGGGTGAAGTGATCGATGCGGCGCTGGCTGTCATCGACAATCCCGATATCGATATGGAAGCGCTGCTGGAAATCATTCCGGGACCGGACTTCCCGACGGGTGCCACGATCATGGGCCGGGGCGGCATTCGTTCTGCCTATGCCACGGGGCGCGGATCGATCGTAACGCGCGCGAAGGCGGAGATTGACCTCCGCCGCAACGCAATCTTGATCCACGAAATTCCCTATCAGGTCAATAAATCCCGCCTGGTTGAGCGCATCGCAGAAGTCTCCTCAGCGAAAATGGTTGAGGGCATTTCCGAGCTGCGCGACGAGTCAGATCGCCATGGCGTGCGGATCGTTGTCGACCTCAAGCGGGACGCCAACGCGGAAGTAGTGCTGAACCAGCTCTACCGCCACACGGCCCTGCAGACGAGCTTTGGCGTCAACATGTTGGCGCTGAACGGCGGCCGGCCTGAACTTCTGTCGCTGAAAGCCGTGTTGGACGCTTTCGTCATCTTTCGCGAAGAAGTCATTGCGCGGCGCACACAGCATGAATTGGCGAAAGCCAGGGATCGGGGCCATGTGTTGCTCGGCCTCGTTGTCGCTGTCGCCAATATTGATGAAGTGATCGCGCTTATTCGCGCCGCACCTGATCCCGTCGAAGCCCGCGCTGCGTTGATGGCGCGTGCATGGCCTGCTGGTGATATCGCGCCGCTCATCGAGCTCGTTGGCGATAGCGCTTCCGGCGCACTGACAGACGGTGGTTACACGCTGTCTGAAATTCAAGCGCGTGCGATTTTGGATCTCCGCTTGCATCGCCTTACAGGCCTTGAGCAGGACAAAATCCAGGACGAGTTGGATGAGACTGCTGGCAAAATTCGCGAGTATCTCGAAATCCTAGGCTCCCGCGAAAAACTGTATCAGCTGATGCGGGAAGAGCTGCTGACGGTGAAGGAGCGTTTCGCTGTTCCGCGTCGCACCATGCTTGAAGCTGCTGATGCGGACCAGGACGACGAAGACCTGATCCAGCGCGAAGAAATGGTCGTTACGGTTTCGGCCAATGGCTATGTGAAGCGCACGGCGCTATCCGATTACCGGTCACAGCGCCGTGGCGGCAAAGGCCGTTCTGGCATGGCGACACGGGATGAAGATGTCGTGCGTGACGTGTTTGCCGCGTCCACCCATGCGCCAGTGCTGTTCTTCACGACCCGGGGCCTGTCTCTTATACACATCTCCGAGCCCACGAGACCTCTCTACATCTCG
>CAJXVF010000104.1 GCA_913060845.1 uncultured Alphaproteobacteria bacterium
CTCTGACGCCAACTTGCTGCTGGGTCGGCTTGACCCCGCCAAGCTCAAATCCGTTGAGGGCGGCGTTAGCCTGGATGATGTCCACGCCATTTTTGATGCAAAACTTGGCGCGCCTTTGGGCCTAAGCGCTGTTGAGGCCGCCGCTGCTGTTATCCGCATCGCCAACGCCAAAATGGCGGGCGCAATTCGTATGGTGTCGATTTCGCTTGGTGCAGACCCACGGGACTTCGCGCTATTCGCTTTCGGCGGCGCTGGGCCAATGCATGCAGCCGCACTGGCGCGGGAACTTGGCGTGCCGGCGGTGCTTATGCCCGCTCGCCCCGGCATCACCAACGCCCTCGGTTGCGCGCTCGCAGACCTCCGCCATGATTTCGTGCGCACGCTCAACCAGCCGCTCGATGCGTTGGATGAAACCGCCGTCGCCGAAGTCTTTCAGGACCAGATCACTGAGGGCGAAGCGCTGCTTGACCGGGAAACGGTGGAGTTGGTAGAGCGCCGGCATATCCATAGCGTCGATATGCAGTTCGTTGGCCAATCGCACATTCTCCGCGTGCCGTTGGACGGTCCAAGCCCCAGCCACCAGGATCTCCGCGAACGGTTTGAAGCCGCCTATATGGCGCGGTTCAAAATCGCACTGGACGAAATTCGCCCGAAACTGGTGAATATCAATACCTCCGTCATCGGCGTCCGTCCGCCGCTTGATCTCTCATTACTGATCGACCCGGCAGGACGGCAGGCTAACGTCACGGACGCCCTGACCGGTAGCCGCCCGGTCTTCTTCGATACAGACTGGATCGAAACGCCCATCTACGCCCGCGAGCGCCTGCCAATCGACGCTGCGTTTAACGGCCCTGCCATCATTGAACAAATGGACACGACCATCGTCATTGAACCCGGTGATCGCGTTGAAGGCGACACCCAAGGCAACCTGATTATCCATGTGGGAGCGGGCCAATGACGCTAGATCCAATTACGCTGACAGTCATCCAAAACGGCCTGCAACAGGTTTGCGATGAGATGGACCTGGCATTCTCCCGCGCCGCCTTCAGCCCCATAATCGCAGAAGCCGATGATCGATCCGACGGTATCTATGCCGCTGAAGACGGGGCGCTGATCGCCCAGGGCGCTGGTGGCCTGCCGGTCTTTGTAGGCACGATGCAATATTCAACACGGGTGTTGATTGAACGGATCGCCGAAGGGCTGACCGCCGCACCTGAACCCGGTGATATGTATTGCGTCAATGATCCCTATCTTGGCGGCACGCACTTGATGGACGTGCGCTTTGCCCGGCCCGTCTATCGCAATGGAGAGATTTTCTGCTGGCTCTCCAACACAGGACATTGGCCGGATATTGGTGGGTCGGTCCCTGGCGGGTTTTCGGCCTCCGCGACGGCCGTGGAGCAAGAGGGCTTGCGACTGCCGCCCGTAAAGCTCTTCAAACGCGGGCAGATGGACCAGGAGATTTTCCAAATCATCTGTTCCAACATCCGCGTTGCAGACCAGCGCATCGGAGATATCAAAGCCCAGGCCGCAGCACTGGACCTTGGCGAAGAACGGCTCTGCGCCATGCTGGATCGCTATGGCGATGACACTGTGCAAGCCGCGATCGCCGAGCTTCGTAGCCGTGCAGCGACACAGATGCGCACGCTCATCCAAGAAATTCCAGATGGCGACTACCAATCCGTCGCTTGGGTAGACAGCGACGGCGTCGTCAATGAGCCGCTCGCGATCCGGCTGAATATCGCCAAAGCTGGCGATCACATGACATTCGATTTCGCTGGCTCCAGCCCGCCCTGCCAAGGCCCAATGAATTCCGTGCTGGCGACCACGCTAAGCTCCGTCTATTTGGCCGTCCGCCACCTTTTCCCGGAAGCTCCAATCAGCGCAGGCGCCTTTGAACCGCTGACGGTCATCCGCCCTGAAGGCACGTTCCTGGATGCCCAATATCCCCGGCCCGTATCCGGGTGCGCCGCCGAAGTCTCCCAACGCATCGCGGAGGCTGTGTTCGCAGCTCTGGTTGAAGCCCTACCGCACCGGGCAACGGCCGCACCGGCAGGCACCAGCGGCAACTTCGCGCTTGGTGGCAATGATCCAACAAGCGGGCGCAGCTATGTGATGTATCAGCTGACGGGCGGTGGATATGGCGGGTCTGAAGATGGTGACGGTCTCAGCAATGGCTGCTCGACCATAGGCATTTCCAAAGCGCAGCCTGTTGAAATACTGGAACAGAACTACCCGATCCTATTCCGTCGCTACGCTCTGCATGAGGGATCTGGCGGTGCTGGCGAATTTCGCGGCGGGTTTGGGCTCGACTACGAGGTCGAACTTCGGCGAGGTGACGCCAGGGCCAGTTTCGTCATGGACCATGGCCGCTTCGGCCCTCAGGGTGCTGCTGGCGGACAGGACGGCGGCCCAAATAAGATCACTGTCTGGCGGGATGGCGTGGCCCATGTGCCAGACCACCTCTCCAAGGAGCAGGATATACCGCTCAAAGCTGGCGACCGAGTGCGTGTGCAAACGCCCGGCGGCGGCGGATATGGCGATCCAAAGGCGCGATCTGCAGACGCTGTACGCGAAGACGTTCGGCTTGGCCGCTATACGGCTGCCGAAGCGGCGACTCTATTCGGCTACGTGGAACCCTAGGAAGTAGGTAGGGCCATCAGCGGTACTCACCCGCAAACTTCCCCCCTCACCCTGCCCTTTTCCCCCTCTGGGGGGCGAGGGTTCAAAAAGAGAGGCGGCCTCCGTGAGGGTCCCCTCGCCCTCACTGGAGGGAGAGGGATCAGGGAGACGGTGGCGACTGCGGGTCACAGCAAATGACGGCAACGAAACTCATCGCGCCAACCCCTAATGCGCGTGCGCCATCTCTGGAATGCCTTCTGAAGCTACCCAGAACCGGCTGAGGGCTTGGTAATGCGCCTCTACCGCTGCAGGGTCGGCCTCACCCACTGGCATTGGTTCCGGATCAAAATTGCCATGCCGATCTTCGCCGCGCACCAGTGTTGCGGATAGGCGCGTTGGGCCGGTGTGGCGGACATGGGTTGGGATATAGCTGAAACCGATGCCGATGCGGCGGTCCTGGGTCTGGTTCGGGGCTGAGCGGTGCATCAAAAGCGTGTGGTGGAATGAAACATCGCCCGGCTGCATTTCCAGGCGAACCCCGCCGCTATCATCAATCGCGTCTGTCAGCGTCTGCCCGCGTGAAAGCATTGCGCGCTCATCCCGTTGGTCTTTGTGCGGGCGCTGGCCTGTCGTGTGGGAACCAGGCAGCACTTCAACACAGCCATTTTCTGGTGTGGAGGGCGTGAGTGCGACCCAAGCGGTCACATGTTCGAACGGTTCCAGGCCGAAATATGTGGCGTCCTGATGCCAAGGCACAAAGCTGCCGCTCATCGGCTCCTTCAGCCAGACCGTTGTGTGAAACACCAGGATGTCCGGACCGATCAACTGCTCAACCGCATCCAAAACTTTTGGATGGCGCACTAGCTCTCCCGCCCAAGGAAACAGCAAGTAAGGCTTCAAGCGGTTCGAGGCCTGGCGTCGGTCGCCCACTCTCTTCTGGGGGCCGCAGCAGCGTTCGGCATCGACGCGGTATTGGGCGGCCTCGGACTCCGTCAGCAGGCGCTTACCGGCGACATATCCGGCGTCGCGATATTGCGCGCATTCCGCCTCTGTCAGAATAGTCATGGCTCAGATGCCTTTCACGTCATGCAGTGGACGGCCCCAATCAACGGCCCGTGCTTTCGCCTGCTCGATGTCCTCTTCCAGCATGTAACCATCTGCAACAAGCCGCTTTGAAGCGGCTTCAATCGCTCCGATATAGCCAGCATTATCACCGTAACGCGCAGTGATTGACTGGCGCAGATCGCCCGTTGCGGCCTGAACTTCTGGCGTTTCTGGGAATGGAATATAACCACCGGAGAATTCGTGCATCGCGCCGCCGCCAAGGCCGCGCCGACGGACGTTCCAACCGTTATATGTGCCAAGCGGCGCCTGGATCATTGGCGCGCGGACACCGGCTGTCTCATTGCCGTCCGCATCAACGGCAGGCACCAGGATCGCATAGGCGCGTTCTTTCAGAACCTCTGGCGGCTCCTTCGTCAAAATCCCGGCTTTTGCATCTGGCCCAAAATCCAGATGGGGCAGTTGGTTTGGTTCCTGAGGGATCGGGCTGTTCGGGATTGCAGGGTACTGGCCCCACCACGTTTCGTAATCGACCAATGTGCCATCTGCCCGAGTAGGCAAGCAGGACGGAGCTGGTGCGGCACCTGTTTTTGCCCAGGCGTCCATCCGGTCCAGCATCGCACGGAACAGCATGGATGTTTGGGCGATATTCAAATACTCGACGCCAGCGCTCATCTGCGGTGTCTGCAAGTTCGGGTCAGAGCCATGTTGGGTTGATGACCAGACATAAATCCGAACGCTATCCGGAATCGGCAGGTCATTCCCTTCCGTATCCGTGTGCACAAGGCTGCCGCGACGCTGCCAATATTCCGTCGCCGTTTGGGAGTGCATCACCAGGGGGTCGGTATCTGGCCGCTTGAGAATGCTATCGGTCTCGCCGGTATTGTGATCGGTGGTTTCTGTGTAGGCGAACGGGAATGCGTCCGCTGGGCAGTAGTGATCTTCGTGCTGCTGCCCGCCTGCGACGACGGCGTTGGCAAAGCGGTGGTTCAGCCATTTCCCGCCGGCACCAGAAACATGAGGCATGACACCATCGAAAACCTTGCGGCCTCTGGCGTCTTCATTGAACCCGCGCCACACGTAATCCCGGATGCAACGACCGGTCTGCGAGCGCCCATAGCTATACGCATGGCTGATACCGCCGCCGAGCGGATTATCCTCGCCCTCGTGATGCTTGAGAAAGCTCGCCAGATCACGAACGGCGACATGGCCGAGGCCCATCACCAATGGATCCTGGCCTTCGTACACAAGCTCGTAAATCCAGCCCGGCTCAAACCCTTGCGCCATGTAAATGTGCTCTAGGCTTGGCGCAACACCGTGCTCTACGCCCGTCGCGTGCAATCCGCCGCCTTGGTCAATGCGTGCGAAACTCCATGCGCTTGCCGGAACCGCTTCCCGGGCATCCATAGCGTAACGGCGACGGGTCAGCACCGCGTGGTCCTGGTCTAGCGATACTGCAGGGTGTGAGCGCGTGGACGAGCGGCCTGACAGCGGGAAACAGAAAATGCCCGGGCCGCTGGCAATGAATTCGTTCCGCACCTTGCCTGTGATCGGCACATCGCCGTCCCGCGCTACAGGCAGGTCAAGCAGCATCCGCCCCTGCCCCGGCAGCAGATCCCCCTGCCAAGCCGCCGCCACAAAGGTAAATCCGCGCCGGAACAGGAAACCATTGCCCGCATGAGCCGCCGTGCTGGGTTCGTTGGACTGCTTGGCATCGCAGAAATATTGCAACGCCCGGATGTTCCCGCGGTTACCGTAATCATAGAACAGCGAGCCATTGCCGCGTTCCATTTCCACCGGTTTCAGAATGACCAGGTCCGTGGCAAAAGTGACGTAGCCCTGTTCATCCCTCGGCGCATACTGAATATCCACCACGCCCGCCTGCGCTGCAGCCAGCGGATCAACCCGATAATGCGCCCGGCCTTTCAGCCGTTCATAGGGGCCAACATCGCCAAAGCTTTGGCCATCGGCGAAGGGCTGGCTGTCTGTTTCCAGGGTGATGTAATTGGTCATTGGGTGCGCCTTTCAAAAATACTACCTACATGGTGGCGCCAGCATGGCCCTTCGGGCAACAGCCCGGTATTGTCGGCCCGAATAGGGTCATATGAGGAAGCGCCGATAATGCGCGTGTTCGAGCGTTTGGATAACGGCCATGATTGGGCCGAGGACGAAGCGGCGGTAATTGAAAGCGTCGCCCGTATGGCGCGTGAGGACATCGCCCCCCGAGCGGCGGACCTTGATCGCACCAAAGCCTTTCCTTGGGACAATGTGAAAGCCATCAATGCGCTGGGCCTGAACGGCTTGTTCGTGCCGGAAGCCTATGGCGGCGCGGGTATGCGCTATTCCGTGTATATCGAATGCGCGCGGCTAGTGGCTGAAGCTTGCGCCTCCACCGGAATTGTGTGGTCGACAGTGTTTCACGCGATCAAGCCGGTGATAGATTTCGGCACGGAGGAGCAAAAGCGCCGCTTCTTGCCGGTGATTGCAGACGGTGGTCTTGCCGCGCTCTGCATCACAGAACCGGATGCAGGATCTGATGCAACTGGCATGCGCACCCGCTTCACGCCCGATGGCGATGATATTTTGATCGAAGGCGGCAAGCGCTTCATTTCAAACGGCGATGTTGCTGATATCTTTCTGGTGTTCGGCAAATGGTCTGAGATCGATGATCCGAAGGGCGCTATTTCGGCCCTGGTGATTGAGAAAGACGCGCCCGGCCTGAACGTCGTCCGACTTGAAGACAAGCTCGGCCATCGCGCGGCGTCCACGGCCGAACTGGCGTTCGACAGCATTCGCGTTCCCCGCACGAATCTGCTGAAAGACCCTGGTGACGGCTTACGCATCCTATTTGCTGCCCTCAACAAGTCCCGGCCAAGTGTGGCAGCCCACGCTTTGGGTATCGCGCGGGCGGCGTTTCAGGCGGGCGTTGATTACATCAATGACCGCAAGCAATCGGGCAGGCGCATCGTTGAATTCCAAGGCATTCAGTTCATGCTGGCGGATATCGCGACGGATTTGGCTATGTGCGAACGCTGGCTCTCCCACGTCTCCCAGATGATTGACGATGGCGAGGATGATGTCGGCATTGAAGCCAGCATGCTAAAAATGCGAGCGTCTGATCTGGCGATGAAAGCCGCAGACATGGCCGTGCAGCTACATGGCGGCTACGGCTATGTCTCCGACTATCCCGTCGAGCGGTTGTTCCGTGACGCCAAGATCACCCAAATTTGGGAAGGCACGAACCAAGTGCATCGGCAATTGATTGGCCGCAGTTTTGCTCGACGCTGAGCCGCCTACTCCAGCCCGGCCATCGCCGCCGCCTGCGCTCGTCGTTGGCCATCGCACAGCTGTGTGGATGAGCGGCGACGGTGAAATCTCGCGGCTATCCTTGAAGGACGCCGCCGCCCGCGCCCGCGCTGAGGCACCCGTGGTGGTGCATATGCAGAACGCGGCACGGCGGTTGGGCGGCATGCCGTTCAAAGCGTTCGATCTGCTCTCGCTCTATGCGTTCGTTCGCCCAGCGCGCTTCTGCTTACCAACGCCAAAAGGTGTTGCTGCAGCGCTTGGTCTGGCAGAACCGAAATCCATGGAGGATTCCGCTGGCGCGCTCCTTGAAGCCGCACGGCTGTTGCTGGCTGAACTCGCCGCCGCAAAGCCGGACGCAGATGTCGCCGACCTTGCCTGGATCATGGCGGATGCCGGATGGGCCTGGGGACCCGTCGCCGCCCGCGCGACAGCAGCTTCCGGCGCAACGGGTGCCAGCGCCTCAGGTCGTGGCTTCGAAGTATGGCGGCGCTTGCCAGTATGGCGGG
>CAJXVF010000105.1 GCA_913060845.1 uncultured Alphaproteobacteria bacterium
TACACCTCTCTATTCGTCGGCAGCGTCAGATGTGTATAAGAGACAGGTGCAAAACGCCAAAGCCGTTCCAATCATCATTGACCACACTTAGCGCACGGGCTTTCGCCAGAATCGCAGCGCCATCGGCCCGCGCCAACGCGCCGGCACCCACAAGCAACATCGGGCGCTCAGCGCCTTCAAGGAAATCTGCTGCTTTGCTCAACCCATCCGGGCCATCGCCTAGAAGTTCAGTCTTGTAGGTTTGATCGCCAACCTGGCCGATCACGCCAACCTTGAATCCACCCTGCAGCCAACGTTTGCGGATACGAGCGTTAAAGACCGCCGCTTCAACGCGCGGGTCAGCGCCAATCAGCAGCAACCGGTCTGCATCTTCAACGCCAGCGAGGCCAGCGTTCAGGATATATGCGCCACGCGGAACGGAGCCTTCAATCTTCATGCCGTCCTGGCGGCACTCGAAATGCGCGCCTTCAAACAAAGTTTTGGCTGCGAACATGGTTTCGCAATCTGTCTGATCGCCAGCAATGACAGCCAACTTACCTGGCTCAGTCGCCTTGACCTTGTCCGCGACAACGCGGAGGACTGCGTCCCAATTACTTGGCTTCAGCTTGCCATCAGCACCCCGCACATAGGGCTTGTCGAGGCGCTGCCGCTTAAGACCATCAACTGCGAAACGAGATTTATCAGACAGCCATTCTTCGTTGACGTCCTCATGCAGGCGCGGAAGCACACGGAGTACTTCTGGCCCGCGCGCATCGATGCGTATGTTGGTTCCGACCGCATCCATCACGTCAATGCCTTCGGTCTTCTGCAGCTCCCAAGGGCGCGCGACGAAGGCATATGGCTTGGAGGTCAATGCGCCAACGGGGCACAAGTCAATGATATTGCCGGAGAGTTCGGACGCAATGCCTGCTTCCAGTGTCGAAATTTCCATATGTTCGCCACGGCCAAGTGCGCCGATGGCGGGCACGCCTGCAATCTCGTCCATGAAACGGACGCAGCGGGTGCAGTGGATGCACCGGGTCATGATCGTTTGGACCAGCGGGCCCATATATTTGTCGACGACGGCGCGCTTGTTTTCTTCAAAGCGGCTGCCAGATACGCCGTAGCCCATTGCTTGGTCTTGCAGATCACACTCGCCGCCCTGATCACAGATCGGGCAATCCAGCGGGTGGTTGATCAGCAGCATTTCCATCACGCCTTTGCGGGCATGCTGAACCATGGGCGAGTCCGTAAAGACTTCCATATTTTCGCCAGCCGGCATCGCGCAAGACGCTGCTGGTTTCGGCGGCCCGGGCTTGATTTCAACCAGGCACATACGGCAGTTGCCAGCGATGGACAGGCGGTCGTGATAACAGAAACGCGGGATTTCCTTGCCCGCTTCCTCACAAGCCTGCAGCACTGTGGCACCGGCAGGAACCTCGACTTCTACGCCGTCAACTTTAAGCTTTGGCATCGCCCGTTCCCCCTACGCCGCCGCCTGCTGGCGCGCGAGAATACGTTTCTCAAGCTCCGGCCGGAAATGGCGCAATAGGCCCTGGATCGGCCAGGAACCACCGTCGCCATGGGCGCAGATTGTGTGGCCTTCGATTTCTTTGGTGACCTGATGGAGCATATCAATCTCCTCCATCCGGGCATCGCCCGTCACCATTCGGTTCATCACGCGATTGACCCAGCCGAAGCCTTCACGGCACGGCGTGCACTGGCCGCAGCTCTCATGCATGTAGAAATATGAAAGGCGCGCGATGGCTTTTACAACGTCCGTTGATTTATCCATAACGATGACGGCTGCAGTACCAAGCCCACTTTGGACTTCCTTCAGCGCATCGAAATCCATCAAAACGTCGTCGCAAATGTCTTTTGGCAGGATTGGTGTTGAAGACCCGCCAGGAATGACCGCCAGCAGATTATCCCATCCGCCGCGAACGCCGCCTGCATGCTTCTCGATCAGCTCACGCAACGGAATGCTCATCGCTTCTTCGACATTGCATGGCGTGTTCACGTGACCGGAAATGCAGAAAACCTTGGTGCCAGCGTTATTCTCGCGGCCAAAGCTGGAGAACCATGTGGCACCCCGGCGCAAAATTGTCGGTGCGGCTGCAATGGTCTCGACGTTGTTCACTGTGGTCGGGCGGCCATAAAGGCCAGCCATAGCTGGGAATGGCGGTTTCAGGCGTGGTTGGCCCTTCTTGCCTTCCAGGCTTTCGATCAGTGCGGTTTCTTCGCCGCAGATATAAGCACCCGCGCCCCGATGCAGATACAAGTCGAAGTCATAACCGGTGCCGCAGGCGTTCTTGCCGATCAGTCCGGCGTCATAAGCTTCCGCGATGGCGGCGTCGACAACTTCAGCTTCGTTATGAAATTCGCCGCGGATATAGATATATCCAGCGGTAGCACCCATTGCGACGCCTGCGATCAAGCAGCCTTCAACGAGCTTGTGCGGGTCATTCCGCATCATGTCGCGGTCTTTGCAGGTGCCGGGCTCGCCCTCATCCGCATTCACGACGAGATAACGTGGCAAGCCGTCGTCATTCTTCGGCATGAACGACCATTTAAGGCCGGTTGGGAAACCAGCACCGCCACGGCCACGTAGGCCAGAGGCTTTCATTTCATCCACGATCCAATCGCGGCCCTTCAGGATGATATCCTTCGTGCCGTCCCAATCACCGCGCTTTTTGGCGGCACTGAGATTCCACGGCTGGTTGCCGTAAAGGTTCGTGAAGATGCGGTCTTCAGCTTTGAGCATGGACTGGCCTCTACTTCCGGTTCACGCTTTGGCGGGCTCGGAACCACGGCGACCGTTTTGCGGTCCGTGTTCCGGCGTCTCGCCTTTAGCGAAGGCTTCCAAGATGCGCGTCGTCGATGCGGCATCCAGGTCCTCATAATAATCATCGTCGATTTGGATCATCGGCGCGTTCACACATGCGCCGAGGCACTCGACCTCATGCAGGGAGAACTTGCCGTCCTCAGTCACTTGGCCGAAACCAATGCCGAGATGGTCTTTGCAGGCCTTCACGACATCATCAGAGCCGCGCAGCCAGCAAGGCGTTGTCGTGCAGACCTGCACCTTGTGCTGACCCTTCGGGGCCAGGAAGTACATCGTATAGAAGGTCGCGACTTCCCATACGCGGATGGACGGCATTTCCAGCCGGTCAGCGATCATTTCAATCGCCGCGCGGGGAATCCAGCCGCCATGCTGGCGCTGTGCCAAATCAAGCAGCGGCATCACTGCCGATTGCTTCTTAATATCAGGATATTTGGCAATAATTACGTTGGCGCGCGCATCATGTTCTGCATCGAAAGCAAACGCTTTCGGCTGCATTTCATCTGGCGCAATATCCAGGCCGCTCATCGATCGACCTCCCCGAAGACGATATCCATAGATCCGAGGATCGCGACGCTATCCGCAAGCATGTGGCCTTTGGAGCAGAATTCCATGGCCTGCAAATGCGCAAAGCCTGGTGCGCGAATTTTGCAGCGATACGGCTTGTTGGTGCCATCTGAAACCAAGTACACAGCGAATTCGCCCTTAGGCGCTTCGACGGCAGTGTAGGTTTCGCCTTCAGGCACGTGGAAGCCTTCAGTATAGAGTTTGAAGTGGTGAATTAGCGCTTCCATGGAACGCTTCATCTGCCCACGATCCGGCGGCGCGATTTTACCATCTTCGGTCATGACGGGGCCATCCGGCATCTGCTCGATGCATTGACGGATGATTTTCAGGCTTTCAGCCATTTCCTCAACCCGGCAGACATAGCGATCATAACAATCGCCATTTTTGCCGATGGGAACATCAAACTCGACCTTGTCGTAGGCATCGTAAGGCTGAGCGCGGCGGAGGTCGAAAGCGACGCCAGAACCACGCAGCATCGGGCCAGTAAAGCCCCAATCCAGCGCTTCTTTCTCAGTGACGACGCCAATGCCGACGGTGCGCTGCTTAAAGATACGGTTGCCGTCCAGCAAAGACCGCATGTCGTCTACAAACGCCGGGAATTGATCGCACCAAGCGATGATATCTTCTAGCATTCCTGCCGGCACATCCTGATGGACGCCACCTGGACGGAAATATGCGGCATGCAGGCGCGCGCCAGAGACACCTTCATAGAATTCCATCAGCTTTTCGCGCTGCTCGAAACCCCAGAGCATCGGCGTCATCGCGCCAACGTCCATCGCGAACGCCGTAATATTCAGCAGATGGTTCAGAACTCGGCTGATTTCAGCGAACAGCACACGCAGGTATTGGCCGCGTGGCGGCGGCGCAATGCCCATCAGCTTTTCAACGCCAAGGGCATAGGCATGCTCTTGGCTCATTGGCGCCACATAATCGAGGCGGTCGAAATATGGCAGCGCCTGAAGGTAGGTTTTGTATTCGATCAGCTTTTCGGTGCCGCGATGCAGCAGGCCGATATGGCTGTCGATCCGCTCAACGATCTCGCCGTCGAGTTCCATCACCATGCGCAGCACGCCGTGGGCAGCAGGATGCTGCGGCCCAAAGTTGATGGTGTAATTCTTGATGTGGGCTTCGGCCATGGTCCTGCCTTAGTCCGCTTGATCTGCGGGGGCATCTTCGGCTTTCTCATCGCCCGGCAGATGGCGCTCAGCACCTTCCCATGGGCTCAAGAAATCGAAGCTGCGGAATTCTTGGGTAAGCTTAACGGGTTCATAGATCACCCGTTTTTGCTCTTCGTCATACCGGACTTCAACATATCCCGTCATCGGGAAATCTTTGCGGAGCGGATGGCCTTCAAAGCCATAATCCGTCAGCAAGCGGCGAAGGTCCGGATGGTCAGAGAAGAAGATGCCGTACATATCCCAGGCTTCGCGCTCAAACCAATTGGCGGCGGCGAATACGTCCGAGACTGTTGGGACAGTCGTGTCTTCATCTGTGTTGATTTTGACGCGCACACGATGGTTTTGGCGCACGCTCAACAGATTATAAACGACCTCAAATCGCTCTGGACGATCTGGGAAATCGACGCCACAGACATCAAGCAAAATCTTGAAATCACAGGCACTATCGTCGCGCAGGAACGTCAAAACCTTGACGATGTCCTCGCGCCGCACAGTCAGCATCAGTTCGCCCAAGCGAATATTCTGCGTCTGGATAACGTCGCCCAGCTGTTCAGCGATATGTTCCGCCAGTTCTTGCACCGCTTAAGCCTCCCTGACCCGCTTCGAGCCTGTGATCAGATAGGTCATCAGCGCAAAATCGTGCCGGTGCGTTTGATCTTCTTCTGCAATTGCAGAATGCCGTAGAGCAGTGCTTCAGCCGTTGGCGGGCAGCCGGGCACATAGATGTCGACCGGAACGATCCGGTCACAGCCGCGCACAACGGAATAGCTGTAGTGATAATAACCGCCGCCATTGGCGCAGGAGCCCATGGAGATGACCCAGCGTGGCTCCGCCATCTGGTCATAGACCTTGCGGAGTGCAGGAGCCATTTTATTGGTCAAGGTACCAGCGACGATCATCACATCGGACTGGCGTGGGCTTGGGCGGAATACAACGCCAAACCGGTCTAAGTCGTAGCGTGAGCATGCGGTGTGCATCATTTCAACGGCGCAGCAAGCAAGGCCAAACGTCATCGGCCAGAGCGAGCCAGAACGCGCCCAATTCACCAAGCCATCAAGGTTCGCGACGACAAAGCCTTTGTCATCAAGCTCACCGGTGACACCTTTAATAATGGCGTCTTGTTCAGCGCCTGGGCCAACAACGGGTCCCGATTGCGTGTCCATCACTCCCATTCGAGCGCGCCCTTTTTCCATTCGTAGATAAAGCCAATGGTCAGAATGCCGAGGAACGCCATCATCGACCAAAATCCAAATACGCCAATGTCGCCAAGCGCTACCGCCCAGGGAAACAAGAACGCGACTTCGAGATCGAAGATGATGAACAGAATGGCGACCAGATAGAACCGAACGTCAAACTTGCCGCGGCTGTCAGAAAACGCTTCGAATCCGCACTCATAAGCAGACACCTTTTCAGGATCCGGCTTCTGGCGCGCGATAATGAATGAGGCTGTCACAGCAGCCAATGCGATGCCGCCTGCGATCCCGAAGAAAATCAGGATCGGCAGATATTCGATCAGCAGGTTTTCCAACCCGGCCATGCTGGCCCCCCTGGCACTGGCGACTCACGTACGAGCCTGCCCTAAACTGCGGCGCACTTTAGTCAGCCAGCGCGCCATGTGCAATCGACGCTTTGCCACAGATTAAAACAATCTTTGTTCAGCGCCTTAGAAAACGGCTGGAGACGCTGTTAGCGCTAGCACAAACCCAGCCTAAGCCATGCGCACCCTTATGCAGCGCGCGCCAACCTGTCATGCTAGAAACTAGCGTAAGTCCCAAGGATTCTTGACATATATGACGGACACAAAACCCTCCGTCTACGAGAGCGGCGAATACCTGGATGCCAATCCTGACTGGCATATGGAGGATTCTGCATGGAAAGCCACCAATATCAGCGAGATGCTCAAGCGCGAATCTGTGTCCTTTGAGTCGGCAGTGGAAGTTGGATGCGGGGCTGGGCTTATCCTGCAAGAACTGGCTGGCGATTTCCCAGAAAAGCAATGGACCGGATTCGACATTTCGCCCGACGCGGAGCAGTTCTGGCAGCGTTGGACGGATGGCCCGGTAACTTATCAACGTGGAGACTATCTAGGCACTAGCGAACCCAATGATCTGGTGCTGCTGATCGACGTGTTTGAGCACGTAGACGACTATATTGGATTTCTGCGGCGCTTGTCCGGCCTTGGTAAAGCGTTCGTGTTCCACATCCCGCTTGATCTGAACGCGCAAGGACTGATGCGCGGCAGCATGCTGAAAAGTAGGGCGCATGTCGGCCATCTGCACTATTTCAGCAAAGATACTGCCCTCGCGACCCTCCAAGACACTGGCTATGAGATTAAGGCTTGGCAATTTACAGGCAGCTCACAACATGCCGGACGGTCATCCAGGCCGCTTCGAACCCGCATCGCAAACTTGCCCCGGCGGATGATGTTCCCCGTAGCGCCAGAAACGACTGCCCTGCTTATGGGCGAATACAGCCTGCTCGTTCTGGCGGAACCGAAACCTCGCTGATCTGACTGCGGGTCCAGTTAACGATTCATCCCCAGGCATGAATTCGCGCCACCGTTGACTCCATCTAACACCGCTTTACGGTGAGCACATAGCTGTCGAACCCCGCCGGGAGAGAACGCGCTTGGGCCGCAAGCCTGGAAGCGTCGCCGAAGGAGCAACCGCCCCGGAAACTCTCAGGCGCAAGGACCGCAACGGGACCTAACAACTCTGGAGAGTGACGCAACAGCGTCCGCCGAAGGGATAACGATCTCAGGCGAAAGGACAGAGGGGGCATTTGATGGACCGCATCCTGTGGTCTGCTAGGTGCCAGTTTGGTCTATGGCCTTCTGGGAGTGAGAGAGAGCCACGCGACCATGAGCTGTCTCTTATACACATCTGACGCTGCCGACGAATAGAGAGGTGTAG
>CAJXVF010000106.1 GCA_913060845.1 uncultured Alphaproteobacteria bacterium
GGGTTCATCCAGCAGCAGCACATCCGGATTTTCGGCGAGTGCGATGGCGAGTTCCAACTGCTTCTGCTTGCCGTAAGCCAACTCGCCAGCCGTTTCTTCTGCTTCGGTCAACAGTCCGACGGTGTCCAGCAGCTGATTGGTCTCCGCCACATGTAAATCAAAGCACAGCTTGAACATTTTCAGCGACTGGTCTTCACGGCTCATCAACGCCACCTGCACATTTTCGAACACGCTCATGCGCGGGAAAATATTGATGCGTTGGAAAGAACGCGCGATGCCAAGCTTGACGACCTTATGCGGCGGAATACCAGTGATGTCCTTGCCCCGGAATTCCACGCTGCCTTTGCTTGGGTGCATATGGCCGGTGATCAGGTTGAAGAATGTGGTTTTGCCAGCGCCATTCGGCCCGATGATCGCGTGCCGTTCGCCTTCCTCCAGATCGAAGGTGACGTCCCGGGTCGCGACAAAGCCGCCGAAATCCTTCCAGAGATTCTTGATGCTTAAGAGCGCGCTCATGGGCTGCCTCCTCCGCCGAATTTATTCTTTATTCGCTTGCCCAACCCAACGAGTCCGTCCGGCTGAAATAGTAGGATCACCAGCAGGATCGAGCCGAGCACTGTGGGCCAGTATTCGGTGTATTCGTTGGTCAACCGTTCCAGCATGAACAGCACCGCAGCGCCAATCAGTGGACCGAAGAACGAATAGATACCGCCCAGCAGTGTCATGATCAGCACCTGCGCCGATTGCGTCCAGAAGGCGCTCTCCACATACATGCCGCGGTGATACATGCCGAATAACACGCCCGCGACGCCCGCAAAGAACCCGGCGATCACGAAGGCCTGCCAGCGCATCCGCCTTGTGTGAATGCCGACAAACCCGGCGCGGCCAACGTTCTCACGCACCGCGACCAGCGAGCGTCCGAATGCGGAATGGGTGATGACCCAGAGCACCGCAATCGAAACCACAATGACGATCATGGTGAAGTAGAAGAAGGCTGTACGGTCATCGATCATTGCTGGCACATGCACGGGCGTGAAGCCGTCATCGCCGTTGGTAAGCGAGCGCCATTTGAACAGGATCGCCCAGACCAACATCGAAAACGCCAAGGTCAGCATGGCGAAGTAGATATCTGTCAGGCGTGTGCAGAAATAGGCCACAATCGCTGCCGTCAGCGTTGCTGCAAACACGCCAGCGACGGCGGAGGGCAGCAGCGGCCAGCCATAGGATGTCAGCAGGATGGCGTTCACATACCCGCCGATGGCGAAATAGGCGGCATGGCCAAAGCTCACATTGCCCGAATAGCCGATGATGATGTTCAGCGAGAGCGCGAACAGCGCGACAATCAGGATTTCTGTCACGACATCGATGAGATAGTCGGACTGCAGCAAGGGCGTTAACGCGCACAGGATCAAGATGATCAAGCAGGCTGCCATGCCGGTTTTTGAAAGAGGAGACGTCATTGGATCAGTGCCCTCCCGCTTCCGGTTTGCCGTAGAGGCCCCAAGGCCTAATCAGCAGCACGACTAACAACAGCAGATACGCAAACACATCTTGCCCGTTTGGATAAATGACCGAGCCGAAGTTGAAGACCAGCCCGTACAACAAGGCGCCAACAAAGGTGCCCCAAAGGCTGCCAAGCCCGCCAACGATCACAATGACGAAGCATTCAACGATCAGCGTTGCGTCCATACCGGGGACAGGGCTGGAGAAGGGTGCAGCCAGCGCGCCGCCAAATCCGGCGAGTGCAGACCCCAAGATGAAGACGCTGGTGTAGATCAGCGGTACATTGATGCCGAGAGCGGCCAGCATTTCCCGGTCCTGCGTCGCGGCTTTGGTCATGCGGCCCCAGCGGGTGCGTTCCGCAAACCAATACAATGCGATCAAGATCAGCGGGCCGATAACGCAGAGCATCAACCGGTAGGATGGATAGGACGTTATCCCAAGGTCCGTCGCACCCTTAAGGCTGGCCGGATAGGAGACGCTATATTGTTCCGTGCCCCAGATAACTTTCGCCAAGTCGCCCATAATAAGGACGATGGCGAAGGTCAGCAGCAGTTGCATCAGATGTTCGGCCTCATAAATTTGGCGGAACAGTGTGCGCTCAATAATGGCCGCGATGACGCCGAGTGCCAGAGCAGACGCGATGGCGCCCACCCAGAACGGGGCACCCCAGTCCATGAAAACGGTGTGAACGACATAAGCGCCGAACATATAAAATACGCCGTGGGCGAAGTTGATGACCTTCAACACCCCAAAAATCAGCGAAAGACCGGCCGCAATGATGAAAAGGTTCATCCCCTGGCTGATCGAATTTAAAAGCTGGATAAAGGCGAATTGCGGGTTGGTTAGCAGAATTGCTAGCCCCGGGCTAAATTCGCGTATCAGATCGAGCATCGCGCTCCGACCCCCCTAAAACAGTAATCACGGTCCCCCGCCCCGGATATCCAGGGCGGGGGGCGCTATGAGATCGCGGCTGCTTACTTAATGACAGCCGGGATGAAGGTGACGGGATCCATCACTTTGTAAGAGAAGCCGTCCTTGTTTACCATCGGGCCCCAGAACTGGCCAGTATTGGCCTGGTGGTCTGCAGCGTTGATGGTGCGTGGACCGACAGGTGTGTCGATGGTCATGCCTTCAAGCGCCTTGATGATGCCTTCAGACTTGGTGCCGCCGCTTTTCATGACAGCTTCGGCATAGAACCTGACGCCGGTGTAGGACAGAACCGGCCACATTGCCGTTTCCTTGGTGCCAGACTTCTCAGCGATCTTCTCCTGGAACACTTTATGGTTCGGACTCACAGCGTGATACCAAAGCTCATAGGTGTTGGAGATGACATTCGGCGGATAATCTTCGCCCATCTTGCCAGCAATCTCATGGGAAGCGACTTCGCCGCCAGAGATATAAGCTTTGATGTTGTTGAAGAGACCGAACGGTGAAGCCTGCTGCGCAAAGTCCACGAAGTGGGAGCCCCAGAGACCAGACGTCACGACATCACAGCCCGCACCCATGATCTGGGTGATGAACACGTTGTAATCCGTCGCGCGCAGCTTGGGACGCAGATTGAGAACAATTTCCACATCTGGTGCGTGGCGCTTCAGAGCAGCTTTCAGGCCGTCCGACAGATCATGGCCGTAAGCATAATCAAGCTGAATGTCACAGACCTTCTTGCCACCAATCTTTTTGATGAGCTGTGCCATCGCATCGCCTTCAAAGTCTGTATTGGACGATGTGCGGAACACATGGGGATGCAGCTTAGAGGTCGTCATCTGAATGGTTTTTGGAATGGTCGCGAGATAAACGACACCTTCCTGCTTTGCGACTTCAGAAATCGCGAGACCAACGGCGGATGAAAGACCGCCCATCAGCACGTCCACGCCATCCTTCGTCACCATTTCTTTGGCGGCGGAGGCTGCAGCGGCTGGATTCAGCTTCGAATCACGGGCGACTGTTACAAGCATGCGGCCGTTGATGCCGCCCGCTGCGTTGATTTCGTCCACTGCGAGATTGTGGCCGACCATTGCTGGACCGCCATAGATCGCGCCGCCGCCCGATGTCGGGTACAGAACGCCGATCTTGATGTCTTGTGCGAGAGCGGCTGAGCCTGCTCCCATTGCCGCGAGCGCTACAGCGCCCGCCAAAATCCGTTTCATGATGCTTCTCCCTGATTGTTAGCGCCATTACCGGCGACAACTGCCCAAAGTATGTGCGGCAATTTGCACAGGCGTCAATCAAGTCACTTTTGCAGGTCCAAGCGGCATGCGCATTTCATCGCCGACAGTTTGCAGCCCGTACTTTTCATAGAAGGGTCGGTTATGGGTGGTCGATTGGATCAGGTAGAGGCCAAATTCAGCAGCACCCTTGGCCTTGGCCGCGTTTATCGCAGCCTCCAGCAAACTGCCGCCCAGATTGCGCCCGCGAGCTGCTGGGTCGACAATCAACTCCTCAAGCTGGCAATAAATTCCGCCATAGCGCATCGCCAGATTGAAGGAGACTGCGGCGCTGCCAAGCAGAATCCCTGCTTCGTCCGCCACCAATACCAAGCCCCGTTCACCATCTAGTAAGGCGCGGAATACGCTTGCCCATTCTGGCTCTGGCGGCGTGCCGCGCAGCATAGACAGAAGTTCAAGGCACCGGGATTCGTCCTCGGCACGTGTGGGGCGGATTGTGATTGTCATGGCACGCTCTAAGTTAGCTGATGGGGATTTACTTTCCCACGCACACGCCGATATCGGCAATTGCAGTCCCATTGCGAAGGCGGCGGGGCATTACGGCAGGTGGGAGCAGCGGCTTTGAAATCACTGGAATCGGGCGGGGTCGCGGTTGTCTTTGGCGCATCTGGCGGTATAGGGGCGGCCCTTGTCGCTGCACTTCAGGATGCGGGCCAGTTTGAGGCTGTCCACGTCTTCAGCCGCCGAAGTGCGGTTCCAATAGACCTGACGGATGAGGCGAGCTTGGCCAATGCGGTAGATGTCGCCGCGCAGTCTGGAGAAATCCGGCTCGTCATAGACGCGACTGGATTTCTGCACGGGCAGGGAATGGCGCCAGAGAAAACTTGGCGGGCGCTGGATGCGGATCAACTGGCTCATGCTTTTGCCGTCAACACGATTGGACCAGCGCTGTTGATGAAGCACATGCTGCCAAAGCTTCCACGCACAGGCAAAGCGGTTTTTGCGACGCTTTCAGCCCGCGTCGGGTCTATCGAAGATAACCGCCTTGGCGGCTGGTACAGCTACCGCGCATCAAAAGCTGCCTTGAACCAGATCGTCCGCACCGCCGCGATCGAGCTTTCCCGCCGTGCGCCCGATGCGCTGTGTGTGGCGCTGCACCCAGGGACAGTTGCAACACCGCTGTCAGATAGTTTCGCGAAGGCCGGGTTAGACGTTTTGACACCAGCCCAATCCGCCCAACATCTGCTGTCCGTGATCGTTCAATTAGATGCAGACGCCACAGGCGGATTTTTTGATTGGCGCGGCGATCAGGTTCCTTGGTGAGTGCAGAATATGGATGTTCTTCGCGTCGTTCTCGGCGACCAGCTTTCCCGCGACGTGGCGGCACTTCAGGGGCTCAATCTCGAACGTGACGCCGTGTTGATGATGGAAGTGCGGGATGAAACTGAATACGTCCCGCATCACAAACAGAAGCTGGTGCTTATATTATCCGCCATGCGCCACTTTGCGGCTGACCTTAGAGAATCCGGCATCCGGGTCGAATATGTAGAGCTAGACGATCCCGAAAATAAGGGGAGTTTTACGGGTGAACTCCAGCGGGCTGTTGATCGGCTCAAGCCGCGCAAGGTGGTCGTTACAGAGCCAAGCGAATGGCGCGTTCAGCAGATGGTGGACGGCTGGAAAACTGGGCTAGGCGCTCCAGTGGAGGTGCTTCAAGACGATAGGTTCTTTGCGTCTCACGACCGATTTACCGAATGGTCTAAGGGCCGGAAAACTTGGACTATGGAGCATTTCTATCGGGAGATGCGGGAAGAGCACGATATTCTGATGTCTGATGGAAAGCCGGAGGGCGGCCGTTGGAATTTCGACGCTGACAACCGAAAGCGCCTTCCAGCAAAAACAACGTCCCCAAACCGCGCCCGATTTACGCCAGATGAGACAACCCGGGCTGTGATCGAGATGGTGGAAGAAGAATTTCCCCAAAATTTCGGCACAGTGGAGGCCTTCGGATGGCCCGTCACACGCACGGAAGCGTTGGAGGCGCTTGACGATTTCTTGCAAAACGCGTTGCCAAATTTTGGTGATTACCAGGACGCCATGAAGACAGACGCGCCGTTCCTCTATCACTCGCTGATCGCACCGGCCATCAACATCGGTTTGCTGTCGCCGCGTGAAGTATGCATTGCAGCAGAGACTGAGTGGCGAAGCGGCAATGCGCCATTAAATGCGGTTGAAGGGTTCATCCGTCAGATTTTGGGGTGGCGGGAATATGTGCGCGGCATTTATTGGGCGCTGATGCCAGATTATGCAGCGATGAACGCCTTGAATGCGTCACGCCCACTCCCGGAATTCTATTGGAGCGGCGTGACGGACATGCACTGCATGCATCAGGCCATTGATAGCACCCGGCACCATGCTTATTCACACCATATTCAGCGCCTAATGTTGACGGGCAATTTTGCATTGCTGGCTGGCGTTGCGCCTGCAGAAATCGAGCAATGGTACTTGGCTGTATATGCTGATGCGTTTGAGTGGGTGGAAATGCCAAACACCCTCGGCATGGCGGTGTTTGCTGATGGCGGGCGCATGGCCTCGAAGCCATACGCGGCCTCTGGCGCTTACATCAATCGTATGTCGGACTTCTGCAAAGATTGTGCCTATGACGTTAAGCAGAAGGTTGGGCCCGGCGCCTGCCCTTTCAACGCTATGTACTGGGCGTTTCTCATCCGGAATGAGGCTACGCTCAAAGGTAATCCGCGCCTGTCGATGCCGTACCGCACACTGAGCGGGTGGCCTGACGAAAAGCGAGATACCTATCTGGCGAGTGCTGATGCATTCCTAGGAAGCTTGCCTTAGCAAGGACTGCACACGCTAAGAATTCACGGTGTTCTCGGGTAGAGAAGCATGCGCTGGCGGCATAAGGTTAGGCATCAAACAGCAGGGAGATAGGCCTATGAACCGGGAAGATTTCATGGCGCGGGCGATTGAGATTGCAACTTCGGCGGCCGATGAAGAGGGCGCGCTGCCCTACGGTGCCGTCGTCGTGTTGGACAACAAGATCGTTGGCGAAGGCCTCAATCGCGCCGTTGCGCTGCACGATCCCACCTCCCACGGTGAGGTTGAGGCGATCCGGGATGCCTGCAAGCGTTTGGGCACAACGGACCTTTCCGGGGCCGAGATGTACACCTCTGCGGAGCCATGCTCCATGTGCGTCGCAACGATGATTTTGGCTAATATGGCACGGCTCGTATACGCAGCGGATTGGCGGGACAGCACCCGATTCATGCAGGCGATGGCGGGCGATAACCCAACCGTTAAGCGGCGCTACACGACTGTGGAATTGCGCGATCAAGTCAGCCGTGCACCTGAAGATCGTGACATGCCGGCGGAACGTATGGGCGCTGCAGAGGCCAATGCGATGCTTGATACATATGCGGCGAACCGCTGAAACAGCGGCAGAGGGAGAAAGAGTTTGGCTAAAACCGCAGTTATTGTCGCGTTTGAGGTGAAAGAGGGTCAGATGGACCTATTCCTGGACATCATTCGAACGCATGCCGCCCGCACACTCGCTGTCGAACCCGGCTGCGAACGTTTTGACGTATTAATCCCGACAGATGGCAGCGCTGCTGTCCACCTGCACGAAGTCTACGCCGATGACACTGCCTTTGCAGAGCACAGGCAATCCCAGCGCCTCGCCGATGTGCGCGAAAGCTATCAGGACCTAATCGTTGGTCGGACTTTGTCCATCTGCAGCTTCGTTAGCTAAGCCGCTGCCTGTTGACGGCAGAAGCAAGCC
>CAJXVF010000107.1 GCA_913060845.1 uncultured Alphaproteobacteria bacterium
TTCCCAAATGACGGACTTTGCGTCCGGCACTTTTTTCAGGATGCCCATTTCCTTTGCCATGGTCCAAACGGTGGTCATCGCCTTTTCATCTTCGGCGGTCACAACGGCTGGGACATAGGCATAGTCTTGCAGCCAAGCCGCGAAATAATCTGGTGAGATTTTCGCTGTCTGCTTAGAGATCGCCTCGCCGACTTCTGCCGTGTTGTCATTGGCGTATTGGACGGACGCCAGCAGCATGCGGTTGAATTCTTTGAAGGCTTCGGGGCGTGCAGCCAGCTTTTCAGGATATGTAACGTGAACGGCAGACAGTGTGTCGACGTCAAACAGTTCGCGGTTATCCTGGTTAGTATAGGCCAAAACCCGATAATTTCCTGAGCTTTTAGCGGCATAGGCTTGCGCGTGGATCAAGGTCGCGGCATCTACCTGGCCGGATTCCAGGGCCGACAATAGCGTCGGTGCGGGAAGCTGAACCCAAGAGAAATCGCCGCCCTTATAAGACACGTTCATGCCGTGCTTTTTCCAAAGCGCGATGCGGATCCAGGTGGTGCCTGTTGCACGGAGCGAGTAGCTGCCAATGGTTTTGCCTTTAAGGTCAGCCATCGATTTGTAAGGGCTGGAGTCCTTCACCCAGATGCCAGAACCAAGGCGGCCTTTGGCTGAGCGCAATGCTGACGACAACACGACGAGTTCAAGCCCACGACGCTTGGCGAATGGAATCGCCATGACGGCGTTCATAATGACGTCGTAGCTTTTGGCAGGCGTTGACGCGATCAGCGCAGGCACTTGCAGCGCACTGGTTTCGATCTCAATCAGGTCAGACGTGATTTTACCGCTCTTGATGCCGTACATCACGCCTTCCAGCGCCGGGTCAGCCAAGTAGGCATAGGTGATCTTCTCTTTCGCCATTGCGGCACCTGCAGCTAGGCTACCGACAATGCCGACGGCAGCGGCCATGCGGGCGCTACTTCTAAATGTCTGCCAGATTTTCATGATCTTTCGTCTCCTCAGTTGTCTTGTTCTGTCGCGTTGGTTTCAAGTGTCTGGAACAGGCTGATCAGATGCGCTTTCTGTTCCGACAATTCGGGTGAGTTTTCGATATCGCGCGGGCGAGGTGCTTCCAATTCAATGGTTTCCAGCACCGTCGTTGGCTTGTTGGATAGCAACAATACGCGGTTGGCTAAGGTCAGGGCCTCATCAACATCATGGGTGACGAAGATGACCGTTTTGCCGGTTTCCTGCCAAATTCGGATGATTTCATCACGCATCCGGCGGCGAGTGTTGAGGTCGAGAGCGGAAAATGGCTCGTCCATGAGAATGATTTCAGGCTCAACCGAAAGCGCCCGCGCAATAGAGACCCGTTGGCGCTCGCCGCCGGAAAGCATGGCCGGATATTTCTCCATATCGTCTTGCAGGCCAACTAAGGCCAGTAGGCGTTCGGCAGTGCTGCGCATTTCAGCCTTGGGCTTGTCCGTGAAACGGAGTTCCATGCCAAGCATCACATTGCCCAATGCTGTGCGCCAAGGTGCGAGGCGCGGCGACTGGAACACATAAGCCAGCTTGCTCCAGCCTTCAGATGGATCAGCGCCCATCACCGATACGTGCCCGCCATCAGCCGGGATCAAGTCTCCCATCAACCTAAGCGACGTGGATTTTCCGCAACCGCTTGGCCCTAGAATGCATAGAAATTCCCCGGCGCGGACGGAAAACGTCAGGTTCTCGTAGATTGTCTCATCCTTGAACTTCAGGGAGACATTTTCAAACTTTAGGACGTCAGTGGTCACAGGGAATCTGGTCCGCCAGAGGGTGCAATCGCAATACTATATTCAGAACGCCTTGGATGCCCAGGCGTCACCCGTCCAAGCCCATTTGGCGCAGCGCGGCCGCGCCCAACAGGCTGTAAGGATTGGCCAGCGTTTCGATGATTTCAAAGTGGTTATAGTTCTGCCCAATGATGACTTCGCTTGGCTTGCCCGCAGCCGTCAAAGCATCATGAAATGCATTGGATTGGCGGATGAACTCGGGCGTTTCCAATGCACCATAGGCTAGGACCACAGGTGTCGTGATGTCAGCAATATGGCGGAGTGGGCTCAAAGCCTGTTCGCTGGCGTCAGTGAAAGAGACATAGGCACTGCGGGCCGATAGGCGCACGGGTGCCATATCGAACATGCCGCTGGCCAGCATTGCGCCCTGAATGACCTTTGGCGCTGATGCTCCGATCCGCGTTAGCGCAACGCCGACCATATGTGCACCGGATGAATGCGCAGATAGATAAACTTGGCTGGGGTCCCCGCCAATGCGTTGCGCGTTCTGTGCGATCCAAAGAATGGCGTCAGTAATCTGGTCAGCGACAGGCATCAGGTCGCCGTCATGGTCCTGGACCCAATCAAAATCCAGGATCGCCAGGTGTGCGCCCGCTTTGGTGAAACACTCGGCGAGGAAGGCGTATTGGGTGGCGGTTGTGGCTTTCCATGCGCCGCCATGGACGAATATCTGGATCGGCCTTGCGTCGCCGCTTGTTCGATACAGGTCGAAGGCGGATTTGGCGGTGGGTCCGTAGGAAACCCGTTCCGGGGCGGGCAACCGGCTTCGCGCAACATCGCTGTTGGACCCGTAGCGCGCTGCCACAGTGGCCATGTTCCCGGCATAGACGGACTGATCGTAGGCGTCGTCCAGTTCCGCTTGGGTCAAGCCGCCCCAAACTTTTGGCGCGTTCATTGGTCGATCAGTCATTGTCACTGGTTATCCAAGTAAGTTGATCGCGCCAGAGCGATCCGATCAGGTCGGCTTTTCATTCAACGCGCTGACATAGGAAAATGCACCCGGCGAGCCATCGACAATGATGCTTTCACCGCTGAGATATGACGCCCGCTCTGATGCGGCAAAGGCGATCATGTCTGCAATTTCCTCTGGCGTACCCCACTGCGCACCGCGAGGCAGTTTTTCAGCCTCAAGGCGATTGCGTAACGTCTCGGCTTCCGCCGCAGTCAGATCGCGCCCAAGCGCTTCACGCTCCCACTTTTCAAAGCGATCCGGTGTCATGACAACACCTGGAATGATGCAAACAACACGGATTTTATGGGGCTTCAGTTCCGCCGCTAAATCAGTTGAAAACCGTACCTCCGCCGCTTTCGCCGGGCCGGTGCAAGTAGAGCCCGGCGGGAACGCCGTTTTGACGGCTGTACGCCCCGACACATTAATGACCGACCCGCCGCCGAGCTTGATCATCCCGGGGACTAAGCGTTGAGTCAGGCGGAATTGGGCGAAAAAATTGATGGCCATGCCGTCCGTCAGTTCATCATCAGTCACTTCTAGAAATGGCTTGTACGTGCCGGTGCCGGCATTGTTAACGAGGATATCAACGCCGCCATATTCGTGCTCTACGTGCGCGCTCAAGCGGTCGAGATCAGCGATTTTGGTCACATCAATTTGGATTGCATCAACGCCCAACCTGCTCGCGGCACTATCAAGGTGCTCCTGTCGGCGCGCGGCGATGACGACTTTGGCACCTTCCGCGATCAGGCATTCCGCAGTTGCCAAGCCGATGCCCCGGCTGCCGCCAGTAACGACGGCGACTTTGCCAGCTAATCCTAAATCCATATTCAGCTTACTCCTGCGGTCCATATATTTGGCTGTACGACTTTATTATTGCCTATCTGGCTGATTTTCTAAAGCGTCAAAAACGGTCTCAGCCGCTTCCAAAGCTCCTTCAATGTAGCCGCCAAAAAGTGGTGCGACTTCAGTTCCAGCAAAATGTAGCGTGTTATCCCAAAGCCCCGTCATTGCGTTCGGTAACCCGTAGCTTGGATGCGCATAAAGGGGGGCCTTATCCTCTTCGGTGGACGTATGCGGATCAAATGCCCAGTCCTTTATATAAAGTTGTGCTGGTTCCGCTGCATCCGGCCCAAACATGCGGATAAGTTGCCGCAATAGGTGCTGGCGCAAAAGCTGCTCGTCGCTTCGGCCTTGTGGCGGGACACCGATAAATCCGAATAGAGCATAAGGCCCGCCATCGGCTGGTGAGGCGTCGTGAATCTCGACCATTGGGCCGAACCGGCTTGATGCATCGCCCGAGAGACCGGTCTCGCGCCAGAATGCGGTGTCATAGACTGCGATGGCCTTTGCTTGTCCGGCCATCCAGGTCGGCACGTTTTGCATCGCTTGGACTGCCGTGTCTGGCAGAGGCGGTGAAAAAGCAATCTCAGCCGCGATCCGGGGCGGGAGAGCCAGGACGGCTTGGTCAGCGGTTAGATCGCCCCCGTCAGATAGCGTTGCAGTTATGCCCGCGCTGGTTTTGGTTAGCGTTTTGACATGAGCGTTCAGGCGGGTGCGGGCACCTGATAGCTTGCTGGCGAGAGTATCCGTAATCGCGGCCAGCCCATCTTTCAGTCGCCACGAGCCTTCCATTGAAGCAAAGCCACGACCGCGTTGAACGTGCCCGCGGTCGTCTTCGAATAAAAGATCACCGTCCGCGTATTGATCGAATTTTTCGAACCCCAATTGGTCTATGAGTGCAGCGATGCGCGGTTGACCGGGCCAGAACCATGCTGGCCCCATATCAAAATGACCTGCCGCATGATGCTCGGTCATTATTCGGCCGCCAAAGCGGTTTCGCGCCTCAAGCAAGAGATAGTCGCGGCCTTCAGCTTCGAGCGCGTTCGCAAGGGCGAGGCCGGATAGGCCACCTCCAATAATTATGGTTTCCATGGCCTATAAAACTCGATTGACCAACACCGCTGAGGCTCTCGCGGTCACAAATCTTCTGGCGTCGACGCAGCGCGAAGTCTGTCTCATACTCTGAGTGAACTGAACAGAAGGGGAGTGAGCCTGATGCATAAATGGATTGACCATATCGTTGTCCGCGTTGAGAATCTCGACGAGGCTATCAAAGACTATACCGACCGTCTTGGCTTCACTGTCACCAAGCTGCCGATGGATCAGCCTGAGATTGGTCTGCGCCGCGCCGTGCTTGAGTTAGGTACGTCTGGCACGTTTATCGAACTGGCGGAACCACTTGGTGACAATAGTGAAATTCGCGCAGGTCTCGATAAGCGGGGTGAGGGCGTACATCTGGTGGCACTTGCAGTCGCAGACCTTGATGCAGCGAAATCAGACATGAAAGCGCGCGGTGCCCGAGTTATCGACGCTGGCAAACAGGTCTTCCTTCATCCCAAAGAAGGCCATGGCGTCATGTATCAATTGATCGAACGGAAGTAGCTGCAAGCTTACTTCGCCTGCAATTTGACTAACGCCTTATGGGAGCTTCGGCATGTGGTCGAACCCGCGCATTCCGTATCAGATGACAAGCCAACGCAAGCGCTTAGAAGCGCCGGGCGGGAAGCCGATCATCGTCAATCTGTGCATGAATGTGGAATATTGGCCCTATAACAAGCCAATGCCGCGCGGTGTTCTACCACCACCCCATGGCGCGCAGATTGAGCCGCCCGATGTGCCGAATTATTCCTGGGTTGAATATGGCATGCGGGCGGGAATGCCCCGCTTTATGGCCATGCTGGCTGATCGCGGACTGAAGGCGTCTGCATTGACGAACGCGCAAGTGGCGGACGTTTATCCCGCACTCATGGATGAGATGGTCAAGGCGGAGTGGGAGCTGGTCGGTCACGGCTGGCAGCAGCAGTCTTTAAAGCAGGCTGATGATGAGGCGGACGTAATCCAGCGATCGCTCGCACGGCTGAAAGAATGCGATGGCAAGCAGGTGCGCTGCTGGCTAGGCCCAGGCCTAGGCGAAACCCATGATACCGTTGACCATTTGAAGGCCAATGGCATCGACTTCCTGTTGGATTGGGTGGTCGATGACTTGCCGTATTGGATCCGCACCAAGCACGGACCAATGGTGGGACTGCCCTATACGCTAGAGCTGAATGACGTCCCGATCTACGCGATCAAGAATTCTTCCACGGATGAAATCCTGAAACGGTTGGAGGCGACCCTCGCGATTTTTGAACGCGAGACCGAGCAGAACCCAAGGGTTCTAACGTTCGGCCTGCATCCGCACATTATCGGCGTGCCGCATATCGCCTATTACTTTGAGAAGGCGCTGGATTTGCTGCTGGAGCACCCGCAAACGGTGTTCATGACATCTGGTCAGATCGGCGATTGGTTCGTTCAGGCTGACGGCACGGATGGTGCGGAAGTGGCTGCCTATACTGATACACCGCCACCCCTGCCTTACTAAGGCGTGCTTCGGGCACGGGTTTGCCAAGCGACGAGATAGACCAGCGACATGCCAATGACCGCCGCAATCCAACTCCTATAGTCCTGGTAAAGCAGGCCCGCAGCACAAACAAATACGGCGAGGCGGATGAAGAAGCCGATGCGCCCGACGCCATAGAGATAGCCCTCGAAGCCCGCCGCCAACAGCACAATGGCCAAGGAGCATGCACCTATAACGGCGACAATCTCGCCCACGTCTTCGCCGCGCAAGATAAGCGCTGGCGTCAATACCAGGATGAACGGCAGGACAAACTTGATCGACCCAAGTCGCATGGCGGTTATCGCCGTCTCCATCTGCTTCGACCCCGCAATCACTGAAGCGGCGACGGCGGCAAGCGCCACTGGCGGCGTGATGTAGGAGAGCATGCCCCAGTAGAGAATGAACAGATGACTGGCGACCGGATCAATGCCGAATTCTATCAGCGCTGGCCCCAACACGATCGCCAAGAATATGTAGCAAGCGCTGACTGTAACCCCCATGCCAAGGACGAAGCTTGTGATCGCACCCATGGCCAGCAACAGCCAGAGATTCCCTTGCGCGAAGCCTACAAGCTCACGACTGAAAGCCCCGCCAACGCCCGTGAAGGCAAGCGAGCCGACGATGACGCCGACACCTGCCAGGATCGCCACGATATTGGAGATCGTCCGAGTAGATTCTTCGATCAATGCCAGGAATTGCTTGAAGCCAAACCGCGCGTTTCTGCGAAACAATGCGGCGGAGGCGACCAGGATAATGGTAGCGAAGTAGGGGGCGTAAATCTCCAGCCGGGCGAAAACCAGGAAATAGACCAAAACAACTAGACTGAGCAGATAGAACCAGCCTTGCTTTAGGGTGGCTATCAGGCTCGGGATTTCCTCGGCAGGCTGTCCTTTCAGCCCATGCACCGCCGCATGGCAGTCCACCTGCAGCAGGAGTGCGGCGTAGAACAGGATGGATGGGACGGCGGCGGCGATGACAATATCGCTGTAAGGGATGTTCAAGAACTCAGCCATAATGAAGGCGACAGCCCCCATGACTGGCGGCATCAAGGTTCCGCCTGTGGACGCACAGGCTTCAACCGCACCTGCATAGGGGGCGGAATAACCCGCCCGTTTCATTGTCGGTATCGTCAGTCGTCCCGTTGTGACGACATTCGAAATAACGCTGCCGGACAGAGAGCCAAAGAATCCGCTCGCCAATACGGCGACCTTGGCTGGGCCGCCGCGGCTTCGTCC
>CAJXVF010000108.1 GCA_913060845.1 uncultured Alphaproteobacteria bacterium
GGCAGCGTCAGATGTGTATAAGAGACAGCCGTAACACTGCGGGCGTCATTCTCCGCCGGGGCCTCGATTTTCAGCACCTCCGCACCCCAATCCGCCAATTGGCGCACGGCTGTCGGTCCAGCGCGAGCACGGGTCAGGTCGAGGACTTTGAAACGGCGAAGCGGCAGGTCTTTTGCAGACATGGGATCTGGCCTTTATTGATTGGACAGACCATCATCCCCGAAAAAGCGACGGACGCAAAGGCGCGTCTATATCCAACAGAACGATGCGGAAACCAAACCATGCCTCCTAAATTCCTAGAACACGCCCTTATTCTCACGCACGACCCTATCGCCACGCGGGATTGGTGGCGGGATGCGTTGGGCTTGGTGGAGGGAATGCGCCAGATTTCGGCTTTCCCGTGCACTGGCTTTATATCGGTGATCAGGATGTCGTGCATATCGCACCCGCTGGCGGGTCCGCCGCGCAGAATGCCTATTTGGGGAATGAAGCTGGCGGGCCGGCGATGGGCTCAGGCCGTCTCGACCATATTTGCTTGCATTGTGATGGCGTTGAAGAAGCCTTCGCGCGGCTTGAAGCTATCGGTGCCAAATATGAGGAGCGCCGGGCAGGAACGTCACCCGTCTATCAGGTCTTCATCGAAGAGCCGATCAACGGCCTCAAGGTCGAGCTGAATTTCCCGGCGGCGGAAGCCGAAGCAGCGGGCCGAACGCCTGCGATAGAAGTTTAAGCTGCGACGGGTGTACGTGCGCGCAGGATTTCGAGGCCGGTTGGGTCATGATCCAGCAATAGCAGCGCGCTATTCACAGCATGGCTGACCAATATGTCGCCAGCCTCGTACTTCTGAAATGCATTCGATCCGCCGCCGATAACCCTGCCGGCCTCGCGCTGGCTAAGCTTGAGGCGCTTGCGGATGCGTTTAACGGCGTCCGGGGTCAGTAAATTTTTGGCTGATGCCTTCAACACAGTCAGCGCCCTGTCTGAGACCTGCATATCCTTGCCCGAATGCACGCTTTCATCGCAATCAACGCAATACCAGCCGGGCATCTCTATCGTTGCGTCATGCTTCTCATAAACGATGGTCATGGGCTTTGCGTCACGATGCATGTGGCTACCACAAACCGGGCAATTAGAGCTATTCATTGTCCTTCTCCTTGAACGACAACAACAAAAACTCGGAAATGACGCCCTCCGTAAACTTCACGTAGAGCATGCCAGCTTCGGATGTAACGTGATAGACATCCTGCCAAATCCGATGGTTATTGTACGATGTCATCGACTTAATGAACTGCCGCCGTTGCATATTTTGGATCGTCTGGACAATTTCTCGTCGCCCAAACCCAAGATTTGCCGCAGAGCGCACCGCCGAGCCTGTAACATTCAAATCATCGATAGATGCAAAGGCAGATTTGATCCGCTCAAGGTCAAAGCTCGGTTTCCGCTTTTCCATTGACGGTCAATATAGCACCATAATGGTGTATTTCAAAGAAATTTTGTCATAAGCAACCGCCATAGCCGCCAAGGGTCTGCCGCTGCCATCAGTGCGGAAGTTGGGTCACACTTGGCCTTGAGCGCGCGCTTTGCATAGCCTTTGGCGATGGTTGCGGGTGCTATAGCGGCGGATGGGCCTTTTGTTTCTGCCAGTTCGATGGCGCGCTGAATCAGGGGACGGAGATCACCGTTCAGGGCTTTGGGTGCCCAAGGCCTGCCCCTGGCCTGATTGATGGGTTCTGAGCGGGCGAGGCCAATGAGGGCGAAAGCGGTTCCGGCGTCTTCCGCCGCCTGCGCAGCTTTGGTGTCGCGCCAAAGGTGGCGGTGGAGTGCGCCAGATGTGGCGCGGGCATAGGCTTCTACTTCGGCCAAATCACGAGGCGGTTCTGGGTCAAGGTCGCGCTCACGGGCTTCAACGATTGCATCTAAGGCGGCGGCATCGACGCGCCCGGATTCGTGGGCAACTGCCAGCGCATTGATAACGGGATGGCGGCGGGGGTTACCTGCCAGAATTTCTTGCAGCGCATCCCGGTGCCATTGCAGACGGATCAGCCCAAGTGTTTTCTCGCCAGATGGTGGGCGGGCGTTTGATAGCTCCAGGTTCCATGCGGCAAGGGTTATCGCCGCTTGGCGCAGACGTTTTGGCTGGAATAACGCGACCAGATAGCGGTCACTATCTTGCTCCTGCACCTGATTTGCGCAGTAAGCGGCGTCTTCCACCGGATTCGTGGGCGAACCAGCGACAGGATTATGGTTGGGCGGCGAAGCGTTCATATTTCTCGATATAAGGCAGGCAGAGGCCGAGGAGAATATCTGCCTCATCCTCTGTCAGAAATTTCCCGAATTCTATGAGTTCGGCCTGTGCCGGTTCAAGAAATTGTTCTGCATATTGGGCGACGCCCTTGCGAACACGGCTGACCAAATCTGCATCATTAGCAGCGTCAGAAGCGTCAGAAGCGAAGCCATTACGAGACGTGCCGAATTCAGCGAACAGAGTATCTGGCAGCGTCAAAAGTTCTGCGCCCTTGGCGGCGTCCTCAGCCAGATCGCGCATGATATGGACGAGATATAGCAGCACGGCCGAATTGCGGATGGTCTCAACGGCGGGCTTTTCCAGCGTCGTCCAGAGCCTGCCATCGCCCATTTTCCTGAGCGCCAAAGTTTCGACGAATACGGCGGCGGGTGCTGCAGTCGCACCTTCTGCATAGGCCAGAAAATCCGGCCAGTCGGGCATCGGCGCTTCGTTGATATCCCGCGCCATGGCACCGGCGAGGCGATTCCAAGGTGTTGGGTCCAGCCCTGCAAGAACATGTGTCGCGGCCAATGCGGATGTAGTTTCAGCAAAACGGGCCGTCGGCGCAGGTGAAGCACCATCAGCCAGGGCAGCGACGGCCCCAGCGCGCCATGCCTGCGTCACCCCAAGCGCTTCTGGGCGGGCGGCGGCGCGGTCTGCGGCTGGGCGTGCCAAAAAGTCGTCATCCACATAATCATCGATCACGCGCATGGAGGCATAAGTGGCGCAGAAAATTTTGTAGCGATCACCGTCTAAGGCCGACGCCGCCCGCTCCATTGGGGACTTTGACGCCCGCGCAATCCTGATCGCAGCCTGGAACGGATCAGCTTCGGTCACGTTCTGCCCTCGACAGGGTTAAGCCCTGGCCTTAGATATATTGAGAGACGCAATTCGCGCGTTCCAATTTTTACAACGAATAACCCACGGGGGATGCAATGGCTTTTGAACTTCCAGCCCTGCCTTACGCTCACGATGCGCTTGGCCCTTATATGTCGCAAGAGACACTCGAGTTTCACCACGACAAACACCACCAGACTTACGTCACGAACCTGAACAATCTCATCAAGGGCACGGACATGGAGTCCGCTTCCCTCGAAGACATTGTGAAGAAGACCTACAACGTGGCTGATAAAGCCGGTGTGTTCAATAACGCATCACAGCATTGGAACCATGTTCTGTTCTGGGAATGCATGAAAAAGAATGGCGGCGGCAATATGCCGGGCGAGCTGGAAAGCCGCATCATCGCTGATTTTGGCTCTGTTGCTGACTTCAAAGCAGCCTTTGTCGCCAAAGGGGCTGGCCAGTTCGGCTCCGGCTGGGCATGGCTCATTGAGAGCAATGGCAAGCTGGAAGTGACGTCCACGCCAAATGGCGTGAACCCACTTTGCTTCAACGGCCAAAAAGCGCTGCTCGGCTGCGATGTTTGGGAACACTCCTACTACATCGACTACCGCAATCGTCGTCCGGATTACGTGAATGCGTTCTTGGACAGCATGGTTGATTGGGAAGGTGTGGCCGCGCGCCTTTAGGCCGCCTACCCCACGCTCGATAACGACCGGATGCCCCGGCTGTCCTGAGGGATGGCCGGGGTTTTCGATTCCGGCAGAGCAGCCTTCACAAGTTTTCCCGGACGCTGCGGTTGCCGATTCGCGCCAGATTCGCCAAATTGCGGGCTATATGAAACGCAAGATTCGCTGAAGAGAGGTCTTATGGCCGGCCATTCACAATTTTCGAATATCATGCACCGCAAAGGTGCGCAGGATGCCAAGCGCGCCAAAATTTTCACCCGTGTCGGGCGAGAGATCATGGTCGCGGTGAAAACTGGCGGCGGTCCTGACCCCGACGGTAATCCCGCTCTTAGGTCCGCCATCCAATCGGCACGCGCGGTCAACATGCCGAAGGATCGGATTGACCGGGCCATCAAACGTGGCAGTGGTGCCGATGGCGAAGCAGAGAATTTCGAAGAAGTTCGCTACGAAGGCTATGGCAATGGCGGCGTCGCGGTCATCGTCGAAACGCTGACGGATAACAGAAACCGCACAGCGGCAGATGTCCGCTCCGCCTTCGCCAAACATGGCGGGTCTTTGGGCGAAACCAATTCCGTCGCGTTTATGTTCGATCGCATCGGCCAGATCGTCTACGAGAATCCTGAAATGGATGCGGATGAAGTATTTGAAGCAGCATTGGAAGCGGGTGCGGAAAACGTAGAATCCTCAGACGAAGTCCATGAGATCACAACTGCCGTTGAAGATCTGACCAGTGTTCGCGAAGCCTTGGAAACGGCTTTCGGTACGCCGAATTCAGCCAAACTCGCCTGGCGCCCACAGAATGTGACGCCGATGGAGGCCGATCAGGCTGCGACCCTCTTCAAGATGATCGAAGTGCTGGATGAGCACGACGACGTCCAGGTCGTCTATTCCAACTTCGACGTCTCGGACGAAGTGATGGCCCAACTGGCGGGCGATTAGCCTATGGCAGGAGCCCGGCGCATCCTGGGTCTCGATCCCGGCCTGCAACGCACCGGGTGGGGCGTAATTGTAGCGGACGGCAACCGCCTGAAACATATCGGCAATGGCGTGATCCAGACTGATCCCAAAGCGGCGATGGCATTCCGCCTGAATCAGCTTTACGAAGGCATTGCCGCCGTCATCGCGGAATATCAGCCCGGCGAAGCGGCAGTTGAGGAAACCTTTTTGAACCGCAATCCTGGCACTACATTGAAGCTTGGCCATGCGCGCGGCGTTGTGCTGTTAACACCTGCACGCTCTGGCCTCGCCGTGGCGGAATATTCTGCGAAAGTCGTGAAAAAATCGCTGGTTGGTTATGGCTCTGCCAACAAAAACCAAGTGGAAGTCATGGTTCGACGCTTAATGCCGGGTGTTGAGCCCGCCAATGATGACGCGGCAGACGCCCTCGCCGTCGCCATCTGCCATGCCCATGCCAGCCAGACGACTGATGCATGGGGCGCAGCGCTCGCGAAGGCTGGGCGATGATCGGCCGCCTCACAGGGTTGGTTGAAGCAGGCGACGGCAATACCGCCATTATTGACGTCAATGGGGTTGGCTATCTGGTACAGTGTTCTGCGCGCACGCTCGCGGTTGCTGTGACGGGCGGACCAGTGCGCATGAACGTAGAAACCCAGGTGCGCGAAGACGCGATCACGCTCTACGCCTTCGCGATTGCTGGTGAGCAAGCATGGTTCAAACTGCTGATATCGGTTCAAGGTGTTGGTGGCCGTGTGGCTCTACAAATTCTCTCCGCGCTGACATTGGATGAGCTAGCCGCCAGCATTATGGCCGACGACAAGAAAACCATTTCCCGCGCTGACGGCGTTGGACCTAAATTGGCGCAACGCATCATCAGCGTGCTGCAGGAAAAAGTGGCGTCAGGCGCTATTTCGGCACCTGCCTTCGCACCGGCAACTGGAGCAGATGGCGCGCCTGGGGCCGGGGCAGCACCTTTTGCTGAAGCGATCTCTGCGCTTTCTAACTTGGGCTATGGCCGGGCCGAAGCCTATTCCGCCGTTGGCCGTGCTGAAGCTGCACTTGGACCAGACGCAGCCTTGCCGCAATTGATCTCTGCCGCCTTGAAAGAGGCTGCTGGCGCATGATGGACGAGCCATATCAAGAAGAACGGCTCGTTGATGCCCTGGCCCGGGAAGGCGACGACGGCGAAAAATCGATGCGGCCGGAACGGCTGTCCGAATTCGTCGGTCAGGCTGGTCCGCGCGCGAACTTGGAAGTTTTCGTTGAAGCTGCAAAAGCGCGCGGCGACGCGTTGGACCATGTGCTGCTGATCGGCCCACCTGGCCTTGGCAAAACGACCCTGGCGCAGATTGTGGCGGCAGAGCTTGGCGTTGGGTTCCGCGCAACATCTGGCCCCGTCATCGCGCGTGCTGGTGATTTGGCTGCGCTACTGACAAACCTGCAGCCGAAAGACGTGCTGTTCATTGATGAAATCCATCGTCTCAGCCCGGCGGTGGAAGAAATCCTGTATCCGGCGATGGAAGATTTCCACCTGGACCTCATCATCGGCGAAGGTCCGGCGGCGCGGTCCGTCCGAATTGATCTGCCGCCGTTCACGCTTGTCGCGGCCACCACGCGCGCTGGACTGGTGCAAGGCCCTTTGCGGGACAGGTTTGGCATTCCGCTCCGCCTTGGCTTCTACACGGTCGAAGAACTGACCAGCATCGTCCTGCGAGGTGCCAAAATCCTGAATGCACCCATGACCGAAGAGGGTGCCATTGAAATCGCTCGTCGGGCGCGCGGCACGCCCCGTATTGCAGGACGCCTGCTGCGTCGCGTCAGGGATTTCGCAGCTGTGGACGGCTCTGGCGAAATCACTGTTGAGGTCGCGGACCGGGCGTTATTGCGCCTGGAAGTGGACGCCGCCGGACTGGACGCCATGGATCGACGCTATCTCGGTTGCTTGGCCGAACGCTATAATGGCGGCCCGGCAGGTGCTGAGGCTTTGGCCGCAGCCCTTGCTGAGCAACGAGATGTGATCGAAGACGTAATCGAACCTTTCTTGATCCAACAAGGCTTCGTTCTGCGCACCCCCCGGGGCCGCACACTTGCCGCCAGCGGCTACGCAGCCCTTGGCTTGCCAGCGCCCAAATCTGTAGGCGGACCGGACCTTTTTGAAGGCGGGAGTGGCTGAGTGGTCGCCCCACTGGAACATCGCCTGCCCGTCCGCGTGTATTACGAGGACACCGATGCTGGCGGCATCGTCTATCACGCCAGCTATATCCGTTTCGCCGAGCGTGGCCGGACGGAGTTCGTGCGCATGCTAGGCCTGGACCAAGGCGCATACAGGGAAGAGACCGGCCTTGGATTCGCCGTTCGCTCCATGACCGTCGACTACCTGAAGCCCGCACTGCTCGACGATGAGTTGGAAGTGCTGACCGAAATACAGTCCACCCGTGGTGCCAGCGTTGAGTTTCTGCAGACCGTACTTCGCAATGGTGAAGCGCTGACACGAATGACGGTCCGCGTCGCTTGCTTGAACAAAGCCGGGCGGCCCGTTCGCCTACCAAACCTATTGCGTCAAACGACGCCACAGAATACGCCATAGTTCCGCCGCTTTTTCGCTGGAGATAAGGCCGTCATGGACCTGTCTCTTATACACATCTGACGCTGCCGACGAATAGAGAGG
>CAJXVF010000109.1 GCA_913060845.1 uncultured Alphaproteobacteria bacterium
GAGGTCTCGTGGGCTCGGAGATGTGTATAAGAGACAGGATTATGAGCGCGACCTCCGCTACGCCCATCATCTTGACGCAGGCAAGCTAGCTGAATTCCTGCGTGAGATTTCGATTGAACGTGGTGTTGATCACGTGCGCGATGATGTCGTCTCCGTCGACAAGGATGATCGGGGATTTATCAGCAATCTGAATCTGGAGCGCTCTGGCGCTCACGCGGTTGAGTTGGTCACTGATTGCACCGGTTTCCGCTCTGTCCTGGTAGGGAAAGAGCTTGAGGAGCCATTTATCTCCTATGACGAGTTCCTGCTGAACGACCGCGCCTGTGCAGTGCAGATTCCTCATGCGGAAGGGGCACCACTTCGCCCGTATACAACGTCAACGGCGCTATCTGCCGGTTGGTCCTGGAATGTGCCGCTTTATCACCGGATTGGCACTGGCTATGTGTATTCGTCGAAATTCAAGGGCGATGATGAAGCTAAGCAGGAGCTATTGGATCACCTGGGGCCGATTGCTGAAGGGCTAGAGCCGCGCACATTACACATGCGCATTGGACGGATGCAGCGGACCTGGGTAAAGAACTGCATCGCAATCGGTCTCTCTGGCGGATTTATTGAACCCTTAGAATCTACCGCGATCTATATGATTGAGGTCGCAAATCGACAGCTCATCACGTTCTGGCCAGACACGGATTTTGAACCATCCCTATTGAGCCAATATAATCACGTCATGGAAACGCTGCAGGATGAAGTGCGTGATTTTATCGTGCTGCATTACCGGCTGAACAATCGTAACGAACCGTTCTGGAAAGCCGCCCGGCACGACCTGCCGACGCCGGATAGCCTGGCCGCGGATTTTGAGCGCTGGCGTCATACCCTGCCAAATGAGCGGGACCATCCGGAGGCGCAGCTATTTCCGGCCGTATCCAATCAAATGTGCCTATTTGGCAAAGGTTTCTACGATGTGGATTCGCCGCCAGGTGCGGTGCCGGAGATTCTGGCGGAAAGGTCCTTGTCATTGCAGGCCTTCACGAGTGCTGAGGAATGGTCGAAGTTTTCTGAATACCTGTTAGCGCAGAAGAAAATGCTCGTGCGGGCATTGCCGGATCACCGCGAACTGGTGACATCCATTCGCGGCAATGCCGATGCGTCCATGTCCGCGTCAGAACCGGCGATGCTTTGATGCGAATAATTTTGGGAGACTGAGTTATGGCCACCGCAACGTCAAAAGACGGCGTCAAACTGTATTATGAGGCGACCGGTGAAGGGCCAACGGTCATTTTTGTGCATGAGTTCGCGGGCGATATGCGCGCCTGGGAACTGCAGATGCGCCATTTCGGTCGCCGCTATCACTGCGTCGCCTATAATGCCCGGGGCTATCCGCCGTCGGACGTGCCGGAAGTGGGCATGTACAGCCAAGACATCGCGCGGGATGACATCCTCACGGTGATGGATGCTGTTGGTTCAGAGCAGGCGCATATCGTAGGCCTGTCCATGGGCGGGTTTGCAGCGCTGCATTTCGCCATGGAATATCCCGAACGCACCTTGTCTGCCGTAGTCGCGGGCTGTGGCTATGGGGCTGAGCCCGATAAGCAGGATCAGTTCCGGCGCGAAACGGCGGTGACAGCGCGTCTAATCGAGCGCCAGGGGGCTACAGAGTTCGCGCTGGCGTACTCACTGGGGCCAACCAGAGTCCAGTTCCAAAACAAGAATCCGCGCGGTTTCCAGGAATTCCAAGACCAGTTGGCGGAACATTCAACAGATGGCGCTGCGCGGACCATATTGGGTGTGCAGAGAGAACGGCCAAGCTTGTTTCAGCTAAAAGACCGTATGGCTAAAATCACCGCCCCGACGCTGGTTCTGACCGGTGACGAAGATTGGCCCTGTCTGCTGCCGGGCATCTTGATGAAGGAATGCATTCCAACGGCTGCGCTGGTGGTGATGCCGAATTGTGGTCACACCATCAATATTGAGGACCCGCAAGCGTTTAATTCCGCCGTTGATCGGTTCTTGGCCGAAGTGGAATCGGGCACTTGGCCAACGCGGGACCCGCGGGCCATGTCTGGCGCCATCCTCGGCCTTAAAGACGGGGAATAGAAAACGGCGCGCCGGGCTTCCCAGGCGCGCCGTTGATGGACTTAGTTCAGGAAGTCGTCCGGATTTTTGAACGACGCCTGGAACTGTTCCTTCAGCTTACAGAGCGCGCGCTTTTCAAGCTGACGCACCCGCTCTTTGCTGACACCAAGCTCTGCACCAAGCGCTTCCAGCGTTAATGTGTCGTCCTGGAGCAACCGGGCGCGGATAATGCGTTCTTCCCGGGTTGGCAGCTCTGAAAGCGCGCTTTTCACCCAGTTTGACCGTGTTTCACCATCTTTAGTAGCGATTGCATTCGCTTCAGGATTTGGGCGTTCGTCGACCAAATAATCCTGCCACGAAAGATCGCCTTCCTCACCGATAGGGGCGTTCAGCGACTGGTCAGATGCTGCCAGGCGCACACTCATGCCGTCCACGTCGCGCTTTGGCACCTTAAGTTCAGTCGCGATGGCTTGCCGGCCCGCGTCGTCCAACACGCCACCGGTCTTGCCCTCGATCTTGGCGCGCAGGCGGCGGAGGTTGAAGAACAGGCTTTTCTGGGATGATGTCGTTCCCGTACGGACAATCGACCAATTCCGCAGAATATAATCCTGCATGGCAGAGCGCACCCACCAGGAAGCATAGGTGGAGAAGCGGAGCTCCCGTTCAGGCTCAAACCGGCTGGCGGCTTGCATCAGGCCAACATTGCCTTCCTGAATGAGATCAGCGACTGGCAGGCCGTAATTACGGAATTTAACTGCCATACCAGCGACAAGTCGACCATAGGCATTGATCAACTCATGCAGGGCAACCTCATCCTCTTTGTCACGCCAGGCGCGGGCAAGGTCCATCTCGCGCTCACGCGTCAGCATGGGCACGCTCATAGCGTTGCGAACAAGCCGCATCCCGCCGTTATTGGGAGAGATATGTGTCATTCCTCATCCTCCTCGCGCATTCGTTAGGCCTGGCGCGCACAGGCATCTTAGGTAGCTGCCTCAATTCATAAACACAGAACGGGCGCTATCTGTTCCTGTAGTTTAGTACGATTCGAAACTAGGGTCAGATCACTTCTTATCTCAGATAAGTGATACTTAGCGTTCAGCGTTTGAAGAGCGCATTTAAGCCATCACCTTTGCGGGAAACGCAGAAGCGGCCCCCGATTACCGGAGGCCGCTTCTGAAACGGTATCCCCGGCGGCGATATACGCCAGCCGGGATATGGCGAGCGCGTTATGCTGCGGCTGTTGCCGCTGCGGCAGCGGCTGCAGTGGCAGCTGCGGCCGTTTTGATGTGGGAGACGACTTTTTCTTCCGCCGCTTCCTCATCAATTTTCTCGACGACAGCCAATTCCCGTGTCAGCCGTTCCAGCGCGGATTGATAGATCTGCCGTTCGCTGTAAGACTGATCTGGCTGATCTTCGCCGCGATACAGGTCACGAACCACTTCCGCAATGGCGATGGGATCGCCTGAATTGATCTTCGCTTCGTATTCCTGGGCGCGACGGCTCCACATGGCCCGGCGCACGCGAACTTTGCCGGCGAGTGTTTTCAATGCTGCCTGCATATCCTTCTTAGTGGCAAGACTGCGGAGGCCAGCGGCTTCCACTTTCGTTGTCGGAATACGCAAAGTCATCTTCTCGCGTTCAAACTCAACGACGAGGAACTCGAGCTGCTCACCAGCGATTTCCTGATCCTGGATGGCCTTGATCTGGCCAACGCCATGGGCCGGATAAACGACGAAATCACCGGGGCGATGCTTGGTTGCTTTTGACATAGTGCTGTTCATACCTCTGATGCGATCAGGCATGGCGCGCAACAATCTTTGCCGCTGTGCCGTAGCCCGGCGGCTGATGTGGCGCTTAGCGCGATCTCGAACTGATGCACAGAGCATATCACAAAATGGGCCTAAATCGAAGTCCTGAGTCGCATAATTGTAAAAAAACTTTCAGTTACAATTTGTTAACTATTCCTTTTAGCCGCCCACTGCGCCTGCGTTAGCGCGGATGACACAACCGGCGCGCCTGCGCCTTGAAAGACATCGGGTTTTGTTAACCATACTTCAGCCGCTGCAATCGTTTGGTCTTTGAAACAATAATCCAGAATTTCAGCAAGGATGGTTTCCAGCAGCTCAATCTGTTCCCGATCTGCGAAGCTGGTGAGAAAGGCCTGGAGCGCAGAATAATCATAGCAATCCTCTAGCGTAGATTCCTGGCCAAAATTATCTCGATACACAGCGACATCGATCCGCAGGCGCTGCTTTTCCTGTTTCTCCCAATCCAGGAGACCAATCGCCGCCTGGATTTCGAGGCCTTGAATGGCGATCCGCTGACGGCCCTCGGCGAAGCTCATGATGGTGTCTTTCCGGTGAAGACGGCATAGCGCTCTGCTTCCGTCATCGCTTGGGCATTAAAGGTGCGGGCGCACATTTCATGGGTCAGCGACGGATCATCTACGAGTGAGCGGCCAAATGGAATAGCTTGGTTGAGGTTCTTTGCTATTTCATAGAGAGCGATGTCAGAAACTTCAGACGCGAGCGCATATTCGCCGGTAACGATGCCAGCGATGATCTGATGATATGCGTCCCGTGACCGTTCCGTCATACTGTCGGACAATGTCATGGAGCCTTGGCGTTTGTAATAGAGATATCCAGCATATGGCGTTACGCGCATTGCAGGCGCAGCGCTCAAAAGCTCCAGTGAGAATACAACGTCCGATGCGTGGGGTAGCTGTCGCCAAGCTAGATCAGCGATATCACGCCGCCACATTGGAAAAACCGGTACGCGATCCCGCAAGATCAGTGGCGCTGAGGCGGGAATAGCCGGCCCCGCATGCAGGTCTTCAGGGTGTAGCAGGCTGGCGATCATCTGGTCCTCAAGGAAAAGGGTCGTGTCATCCAGCGCTGCGCCATCAGAATCTGCTAGTGGGAGCATGTGGGCGAGGCGCTCTGGAGCGTAGGCGTCATCGGAGTCGAGTAGGGTGATGAACGTGCCTTTAGCGGCGGCAAGCCCTGCATTTCGGGCGTTCCAATCACCGGTGCCATTGCCCCCAGTCGACGCTATACGAATGCGCGGATCAGATATTCCAGCTTTTTGGAGAAGCGCCAGATAGTCCAAGCCGTCATCAACAGCCATTACCAATTCAAATTGCGCCCAGGTCTGGTTGAGGACGCTGCTTACGGCGCGCACGACCGTATCTGCGGCCTTGTTGGTTGGCATAATGATGGAGATCAACGGGTCTGCCATGGCATCCAAGCAATCGGCATACGGGAATAGATGCGAAAGTTATCACAGATCGACGCCTGTTAAACTGCGCCCGACTATAGCTTGACGTTAACATGCTCCAGGCCATGCTGCGCTGACCGGAAACTAGGGATTTTGCCTTGCGTACAGTAACTCTGCCGAACGGGACAGCCTTGCCGCAAATCGGGCTTGGGACATGGGGCATGGGCGAATCCGCCAAGGATGCTAGTGCGGAATCTCGGGCGATCGCCTATGCGTTAGATGCAGGTATGCGTTTGGTTGATACGGCGGAAATGTATGGTGCGGGCGGGGCAGAGGAAGTTCTTGGCCGTGCGCTTCGGGGTGCGTCTTCGCGACCCTATATCGTTTCGAAGGTCTACCCTTATAACGCCAGCCGCCAGGGTGTTGTGGAGGCGTGCGAGGATTCGCTACGGCGGCTCGGTGTGGATCAGATCGATCTCTACTTGCTGCACTGGCGCGGCGCTGTTCCATTTGAGGAAACCATCGAAGGCTTCTCGCTCCTGATGGAAGCCGGCAAAATCGGTGCCTGGGGCGTATCCAATTTTGATGCCGAAGACATGGCGGAACTCTGGGCTACACCAGGCGGTGAGGCCTGCCAGACCAACCAAGTCCTTTATAACTTGAAGCGACGCTGGCCGGAGGATGCACTGCTGCCAGCGCAAAAGGCGCACGCCATGCCGCTGATGGCCTATTCCCCTCTGAACCAAGGCGGACTGGCGGATAACGCTGCGCTCGATCGGATAGCGGTTGAGGCTGGGATAGATCCGATGCATTTGGCATTGGCATGGACCCTCCGCCGCGACGATGTATTCGCTGTTCCAAAGAGCACACATCCAGCCCGCATTAGCGGCTTTCTGGCGGCGGCGGAGCTTGAGATGGCGGATGACGTTCTGGCAGCGCTGGATGGTGCATTTCCGCCGCCAGCGCTAGGTGCGCAGTTGGAAATGCTGTAACCCTAACCGCCTGCGATCTTAGGGATCAGGAAGACTTCGCTGTCGGGCCCGATTGGCTCCAGATACGTGTCTTGCACAATCACGCCATCGATAGCGACGGCCATGCTTTCTTCTACCTGCGTGCCAAGGCCTGGGAAGCGGCGTTCCAATTCTTTGATGAGCGCGCGCACGGTATCGACTTCAAGCTCAAGCTCCTGTGCGTCGCCGACGTAGGGGCGGCACATCTGGTTTGAGACATTGACGGTCGCCATGGCGGTTTTCCTGCAGAAACGAAAAAGGGCGGCGATGCCGAAGCGCCGCCGCCCTTAAATCTAGCCCAATTGGACCGGTATGCTAGGCCTTGGCCGCATCCAGCGCAGCGCGAACGCGCGGCGGGGACATGGGCAGGTTTGGCATACGCAGGCCCGTGGCGCTGCTGATCGCATTCGCGACAGCGGCCATTGGCGGTACGATAGGCACTTCGCCAACACCCTTTGCGCCGAACGGATGGCGTGGGTTTGGCACTTCGATCAGGACCGTTTCGATCATCGGCAGGTCAGACGCAACCGGCACGCGATAATCGAGGAAGCCTGGGTTATCGAGGCGACCATCCTTGTTGTAGATATATTCTTCATTGAGCGCCCAGCCGATGCCTTGAACGGCACCGCCCTGCATTTGGCCCTCAACGTAAGCTGGGTGAATCGCCTTGCCGACATCTTGCACTGCGGTGTAGCGAAGCACGGCTACATGGCCGGTTTCGTCATCAACTTCAACGTCACAGATGTGCGTGGCGTAACCTGGACCAGCGCCCTGGGCGTTGATCGAGGATTTGGCGGAGATTGGGCCGCCGGTCCGACCGGACTTGGCTGCGATATCGGACAGCGACAGCGGATCAAACTTACCCGCATTTTCACCAGCCGGATGCGCATGGCCATCCCGCCATTCAACGGCGTCTACATCAATTTCCCAGATGAGCGCTGCGCGGCGGCAAAGGTCATCACGAACCTCTTCCGCAGACTGCGTTACGGCCATGCCAGTTGCGAAGGTCACGCGGCTGCCGCCCGTTAGGAACGAGT
>CAJXVF010000110.1 GCA_913060845.1 uncultured Alphaproteobacteria bacterium
CATTTGGCGTATCCACCAGCCGGACGACTAGCCACAAAACGCTCGCTGGCGAATATGTGCCGACATTGCGTGTCTATGAGGATGAGTTGTTGGGCCTGGCAGAAGGCTTGAACGATGCTGGTTCTGGCATGATCGAAGCCGTATCCGATTGGATCACGGATGAATCCCCAGACACCATCAACGCTGAGCCAAACCCTGTCGAAGCGTTCGGCATTCTCCGCCGCGTCGCAGAGAAAAGTGGGCGGCCGATGGTTTACACCCTGGCGCAGCGCAATACCCAGAAGCAGATGTTTGAGCAACTGCTGGAAATGAACAAGCAGGCTTATGCAGACGGCGTGAATATCCGCCCCGTCTTCCCGCCGCGCGCGATTGGCATCCTGCTTGGCCTACAAGCCAGCCAAACGCCGTTCTCCGGCTGCCCAACCTTCAAGACGCTGAATGATCTGCCGCTTGAAGAAAAGGTAGCGAAGCTGCGTGATCCGGCAATCCGGGCACAAATTCTGTCCGAAGATCCGGTCAAGGAAAGCACATTCCCGCTGATCCACCGGCTGTCCTACAGCTACATGTTCCAATTCAGCGGCAAAGATTACATTCCGCAAGAGAATGAATCGGCAGAAGCCATCGCAGGTCGCGAAGGGCGTTCCGCACCTGAAGTCGCTTATGACATGCTGCTGGAAAAAGACGGTTGCGGCTTCATCTATATGCCGATCACCAATTATACCGGTTATAGCCTCTCCGCCTCAGAGCGCCTGCTGGGCGAAGAAATTGCAATTATGGGCCTTGGCGATGGCGGTGCTCATGTCGGGTTCATCCTGGATGCAGGCTTCCCAACGTGGCTGCTGACCCACTGGGGCAAAGCGACGGGCAAATATGATGCGCCAGAACTCATCCGCCGCCTCACGACCGATACCGCTGATGCCGCTGGCCTCTATGATCGGGGACGCATCAAAGTCGGCATGAAGGGCGATCTGAACGTTATCGACTGGGAGGCGCTTGATTTCGAAGCGCCATATGTCGTGCAGGACCTTCCGGCAAATGGCAAACGGCTGATGCAGGGCGCATCAGGCTACGAATACACTGTTGTCAGCGGTGAAGTGACGTTCGAGGCTGGCAAGCCCACGGGCGCGCTTCCTGGCAAGCTTGTGCGCGGCCAGCGCGTCAAGCCAGAGACTGTAGCGGCTGCGGCCGAGTAATGCGTTGCTCGACGGTGGCGTGCCCTCGGGCATGCCGCCGTCAGCTTCACTTCGCTGGCTTATATTCCGTCGGCGTTTCAGCGGCGAGTTTCAATGAGGCCGCGAAATCGCCACTATCCATGAGCGGCACAGTCTTCGAATATTTGGCGAGGCCGTAGGAATCTGTCAGGTGCAGATTGGCTGCGAGCGCTTTGTCGTCTGGCATCTCATAGATGTAGACCATGTCATATTCGCCATATGACCCATATTGCGCGATAGGCTTTCCGCCGAAATCCGCAATCGCTTTCCGATGGATCGCGGCGCGGTCGCGCACATCATCCTTAGCGACCATGGCTGCTTTCTGATCGTTTTCGTATTTGACCATATAAAGAACGAGGACGCCCATCGGCATGACCTTTCGACTTATAAAAAATGCTGAAGTTAGTGGCCCTTAGGCGTTAGTCGTCATCATCTCCGTCGTGATGATGTTCGCCGGTCTCAGGGTCCATCAAGCGGTGCATGTGGACAACGAAATAGCGCATGTCTGCTTCGTCAATCGTGGCTTGGGCTTTGCCACGCCATGCGTCATGAGCGGAAGCGTAGTCTGGGAAAATGCCAACGATATCGAGACCTTCAACATCCGAGAACTCAACACCGGTCGTGTCTTTCAAGCGGCCGCCGAATACCAGGTGTAGAAGCTGCTTTTTCGCTTTCTTAGGCTTTCTCATGACGATTGATCCTTCGTTCTGAGGAAACGGATATCAGGGTTGGTTTCCTCGGCATTGGTGAGACGCCAAGCATTACGCGCAAGGAATACGGGCTGGCCATCATGGTCTTCCGCCGTCTCGCCACGGTTCTTATCGAGGAATGCTTTCAAAGTGCGGTGATCGTCCGACGCGAGCCAACGCGCCGTATGCAGACCCGCTGTTTCAAACCGGACCGGCACGCCATATTCCGCCCGGATCCGATCTGCCAGCACATCAAACTGCAATGCGCCGATAACGCCGACGATCCAGTTCGCACCAATAAAAGGCTTGAATGCGCGGGCGACGCCCTCCTCAGCCAGTTGCGTCAACGCACGGCCAAGGTGTTTTGCGCGCATAGGATCATCAGGCATGACCCGCTGCAGTAATTCGGGTGCGAAATCAGGCACGCCGGTGAAGCGAATGATTTCACCTTCGGTCAAACTATCGCCAATGCGCAGCTGGCCATGGTTTGGCAAGCCAACAATATCCCCCGGCCAAGCTTCTTCCGCCAGTTCCCTATCCTGCGCCAAAAACATAACGGGTGCGGAAATGGACATCATCTTGCCGCTACGCACATGCTTCAGCTTCATGCCACGCTGGAACCTGCCGGACGCTAGCCGGACAAAGGCAATTCGATCCCGATGCTTCGGGTCCATGTTCGCCTGAATTTTAAAGACGAAGCCAGAGACTTTAGTTTCATCCGGTGACACATCACGCTCTACGGCGGGCTGCGCACGTGGCGGCGGAGCAAGCTCGGCAATGCCTTGCAGCAATTCCCGCACGCCAAAATTGTTGATCGCACTGCCGAAATACAGTGGCGTCAAATGACCTTCGCGGTAAGATTCTTCGTCGAATTCCGGGCATAGCTCCCGCGCCATTTCCGCCTGCTCGCGAAGTTCTGCGACAGCATGGGCTGGCAGCAGCTTATCCAGCATAGGGTCATCCAGGCCTTCGCAGCGCTCACCCTGATCTGGAATGCCTTCACGGCTCCGCTCCAGCAGGATCAGGCTATCCTTCGCCAGATCATAGCAGCCTTTGAAATCACGGCCGGATCCGATTGGCCAAGACATCGGCGAGACGTCAAGCGCCAGCTGCTCCTGGATTTGGTCGATCAGCTCGAACGGATCCAGCGCTTCACGGTCCATCTTGTTGACGAACGTCACGATGGGAATATCGCGCAGGCGGCAGACCTCGAACAGCTTCAAGGTCTGTGGCTCGATGCCCTTAGCCGCATCGAGCACCATGACGGCGCTGTCGACGGCTGTCAGTGTGCGATACGTATCTTCAGAGAAGTCTTCATGGCCTGGCGTATCAAGCAGATTGAACGCCAAATGCTCGTAATCAAAGGACATGACCGAGGACGCAACGGAAATACCGCGCTCCCGCTCAACTTTGAGCCAGTCCGAGCGCGCACGCCGTTGCGCACCACGGGCTTTAACCGCACCTGCCATTTGAATAGCGCCGCCGAAAAGCAGCAGCTTTTCAGTCAGCGTTGTCTTGCCCGCATCAGGGTGAGCAATGATCGCAAAGGTGCGCCGGCGGTCAATTTCCGCCGCGAGATCGGCCATGGGTAAAAGCTTTCCGGAACTATGACTTCCCCGGGCGAACCGCAATGAAGCGCAGATCACCCTGGCGGTTCAAAAGCAAAAGCACCGATTTCCGTTTGCCGGAGGCCGCTTCCGCAACCCTGCCTTCAACTTCGCTCGGCCGACGTACAGGGTCCTGATTGACCTCAACGATCACATCACCTGGACGAATATCTTTCTCGCCAGCAGGGCCATCATCTTCCACGGCCAGGATCAAAACGCCCTCGACGTCATTCGCAATGCCAGCAGCTTCTTTGTCTTCAGCAGTCAGTGGACCAACGATGATGCCAAGATTATCGATCTCTGTCCGGCTGCCAGAGCCGCTTCGGCTAGAGGCAGCGACAGCAGCTGTTTTGGTTTCATCCAACCGCTCAACGACTACGCGGAGCTTACGCTCGCGCTCGTCCCGCCAGACCACGACATCAACCGACCGGCCAATTTTCGTTTCGGCGACAATCCGGGGCAGCTTGCGGACTTTATCAACGGACTTGCCATCGAAAGTCAGAATGACATCGCCATCCTTAACGCCGCCATTCGCCGCCGGTCCATCCTTAGAAACGGAGGCAACCAGCGCACCACGAGCGCGGTCCAAGCCAAGGCTTTCAGCGATTTCGTCCGTCACGGTCTGAATATGCACGCCAAGCCAACCGCGCCGGGTTTCGCCGAACTGCTGCAATTGGTCGATAATGGGAGCGGCCAGGGAGGTTGGCACAGCGAAGCCAATGCCGATGCTGCCGCCGGTAGGCGAGAAGATGGCTGAATTGATGCCAATCACTTCGCCGTCCATGTTCACCATCGGCCCGCCGGAATTGCCTTTGTTGATGGCAGCATCTGTCTGCAAATAGGTGTCATAGGGGCCGGAGCGAATATCCCGCTGGCGCGCGGAGATAATGCCGGCGGAAACAGACCCGCCAAGGCCGAATGGATTGCCAATAGCAATCACCCAGTCACCGACGCGAATTTTTTGGCTGTCACCCATGGGAAGATATACGAGCGGCTTCGGGCTATCGACCTTGAGGACAGCCAGATCCGTCTTCGGATCGCGGCCAAGCACACGGGCCGGCAGTTCCGAATCATCCTGGAAGCGGACGACGATTTCATCCGCATCTGCGATCACATGATTGTTGGTTACAATGATGCCTGAAGGATCAATCACAAACCCGGACCCCAGCGAGCTGGATTGGCGCGGGCGGCGGCCTTCGCGGTTCTTATCAAAGAATTCCTTGAAGAAATCTTCAAACGGGGCGCCCGGCGGTAATTCAGGTCGGCCTTCGCTTACAATCGTTTGGGTCGTCGAGATATTGACGACGGCAGGCAACGATTTCTCGGCAAGGTCAGCAAAGCTTTCGCCGACACCCCGTGCCACGGCTGTATTCACAACGGCAATTGGGGCCTGGGCTGCGAGCAACAGAATGGCTGCGACTGCAAATAGCTTCAACGAAACGCGCTTCATCGATCCCATGATCATGGCGTCCTTTCAGTATCCGGGTCCGGCATCAATACGATTACGCACACTAACATGACGTAACGACCATGGCCGCGCTGGGCCTGACAATAATCGAGCCATCCGGTTCACGATCGCGCCAACCATACAATTCCGACGCCAATGAACAGCATAACCAACGCGCCAATACGGATAGCGCTATCCGGCTGCTTCAGCGCTTCAGCCATGAAACGCCGCATCGCAGCCGGGAAAAGCGCGTAGAGCACCCCTTCGAGCACAAGCGCTAAACCCAAGGCCGCCAGCAGGTCCCACATAATGGTCCGCCCGGCGGCCTCGGATCGGCTATTTCACTGGACCTGTCATATCGCCAAAGAAGCGGAAGAAGTCACTGTCTGGAGACAACACGAACGTCGTGCCTTCACCGCTCAGCGCATTCCGGTAGGCTTCCATGGAACGATAGAACGAGTAGAACTCCGGATCCTGACCAAAAGCATCTGCATAGATGCGGATGGCATCAGCATCGCCCTGACCACGGAATTCCTGTGCGCGTTGGCGAGCATTTGCCAAAATCTCAACAACTTCACGCTCGGCACCCGCCACAATGGCGCGCTTGGCTTCTTCACCTTCAGCGCGAAGCTGGTTGGCGTCACGTGTACGCTCAGCGTTCATGCTCTCATAAATCGCCTGGGCGTTGGCTTCCGGCAAATCAGCACGGCGAACGCGCAAGTCGACGAAGGATACGCCAAGCGGCTGCGCCTGAGCATTCGCCGTATCAAGAATGCGCTTCATGATCTGAGCGCGCTGCTCTGAAAGCACCGCTTCCAAAGAATACTCAGCGAAGACACCGCGCATGCTGTCGATGATAATCGGAGAGAGCTTGTTCGCTGCCGCCCGCTGATTCTGCAAGGTTTGGAAGAATTTCAGCGGATCACTGATCCGATAACGGGAGAACAGGTCCACTACTAGCCGGTTACTGTTCTTATCCAGAATTTCTTCTTCAGCCGTATCCAGCGTCAAAACGCGAGCTTCAAAATAGCTGACAGAACGCCAGGGCAGTTTCCAGTGCAGACCAGGGTCCGTGATAACCGCACGAGGATTACCAAACTGGAAGACGATGGCTGTTTTGGTCTGATGCACGCTGTAGGCTGATGTGATCAGCAACAGCACAGTGATCGCGATCAGGACAAGGCCGGAGACGCCGAAAAGGAGTTTGCGGTTCATTGGATTTTCTCCGGCTGGCCGGTTACGCGCCGCTTGGATATTTCAGGCAACGGTAGGTATGGAATCACCCCATTGCCGCCCTTGCCGTCACCATTGTTCATGATGACTTTGTTGGCGTTACGGAGCACTTCTTCCATCGTCTCCAGATACATCCGGCTTCGGGTCACGTCCTTAGCGACCTGATAGGACTGGTAAACGTTGTTGAAGCGGTTCGCGTCACCGGCTGCATCTGCTGTCACGCGTTGTTTGTAAGCTTCCGCTTCCTGCTCGATCTTAGCGGCTTCACCACGGGCTTCCGGCACAATCTTACGCTGGATGGCCTCGCCCTCTTTCTTCAGCTTGTCTTTGTCCGCTGCAGCGCGCTGCACGTCACGGAACGCAGCAATGACCTGCTCTGGCGGATCAGCACGGAGGAGCTGAATATTGGTAACGGTAACGCCCGACTCATACTCATCAAGCAAGACCTGAAGGCCCTGTCGCGTGTTGGCAGAAATCTGAATACGACCGTCTTTGAGGACGTAATCAATCGTGTTCTGGCCAACCAGTTCACGCATGACGGATTCTGCCGCCGCACGCACTGTGGTTTCAGGGTCACGAATGTTGAACAGATAGTCGCCAGCGTTGGCGATCTGCCAGAACACGGCAAATTCAAGCTCAACGATCTTACTATCGCCCGTCAGCATGGACGCGTTGCGATTGACCTGAACTGCGTCGTCATTGCGGCCACGACCGTTTTGCACACGCGAATTCGACCCGACGCCGATCTCAATCTTGTTGACGCGGGTAACTTTTGGCGTTTGCACCGATTCAATCGGGAACGGCAGGTGATAATGCAAGCCAGGCGTTTCGAGACGTGTGAACTTGCCAAACTGCGTGACCACGCCCTGCTCATCGGCTTCCACCCGGTAGAACCCGGTGAACAGCCAAATGCCAAGGCCGATAACGACCAGCAGGCCAATCAAAAGCTTATCGCCGCCCTTAGGTGCCAGACCTTTCAAGCGGTCTTGGCCCTTGCGGAAAATTTCATCGAGATCAGGGGGTGTTGGCCCACGTCCGCCACCTGTCTCTTATACACATCTGACGCTGCCGACGAATAGAGA
>CAJXVF010000111.1 GCA_913060845.1 uncultured Alphaproteobacteria bacterium
TCGTGGGCTCGGAGATGTGTATAAGAGACAGATCTTGACGGCGCGAAGGGCATCCCGCAGAAAAGCAACGATCAGCGGGAGCTGCGCATAACTCGTATTTTGCCCAATTTCAGGGCGCGCACTTAATTTCGGAGAATTTCAGTCATGGAACAGCGCCAAATGGCAAACGCGCTGCGCGCACTGGCGATGGATGCAGTTGAACAAGCAAAATCCGGCCACCCGGGCATGCCTATGGGCATGGCCGATGCGGCGACGGCGCTGTTCACCGGCCCATTGAAGTATGATGCTGCGAACCCATCCTGGCCGGACCGGGACCGTTTCGTGCTCTCCGCCGGTCATGGCTCCATGCTGCTGTATGGACTGCTGCATCTAACCGGTAATCCGGCGATGACGATCGACCAGATCAAGAATTTCCGCCAATTCGGTTACCTAACGGCTGGCCACCCAGAAGTCGGGCATCCGGCAGGCATTGAGACCACCACTGGTCCGCTTGGCCAAGGCCTCGCAACGGCTGTTGGCATGGCCATGGCGGAAACGAAACTCGCTGCAGAGTTTGGCGAAGATCTCGTCAGCCACCGCACTTGGGTGATCGCATCCGACGGTGACTTGATGGAAGGCATCAGCCACGAAGCTGGCGCGCTCGCAGGCCATCTTGGTCTCGGCAAGCTCATCGTCATGTGGGACGACAACAGCATCTCCATTGATGGCGATGTCTCCATGTCCGCATCAGACAATGTGTTGCAGCGCTTCGAAAGCTACGGCTGGGCGACCGCTTCGGTCGACGGCCATGACGCCGCTGCCGTTGAAGCCGCATTGAACGCCGCCGCCGGAGACGCATCCCGACCGACGCTGATCTCCTGCAAGACCACAATCGGTTTTGGCGCGCCCAAGAAGGCCGGCACGGCTGGGTCACACGGCGCACCGCTTGGTGCAGAAGAAATCGAAGGCGCTCGCAAGGCCCTGAATTGGCCGCATGCGCCCTTTGAAGTGCCTACCGATATTACGGGCGCATGGCGTTCAGCTGGGTCTAAAGGCACGGCTGAACGCACGGCTTGGGAAGCGCGCCTTGCTGCTGCCCCTGCTGACCTCCGGGCTGAATTTGAGCGCCGCATGGCCGGTGAATTGCCTGCAGCACTGACACAAGAAATTGCCGATTACAAAGCAACGCTCGGCGCCGACAAGCCGAAAATGGCGACACGTCAGGCGTCCCAAAAGGCGCTTGAGGTTATCAACCCCATCGTACCGGAAACCATTGGCGGATCCGCTGATCTCACCGGCTCCAACTTGACGCTAACCGAAGGCCTCGGTGCTTTCTCTAAGCAGAATCGGGCTGGACGCTATGTTTATTGGGGCATACGTGAGCACGGCATGGCTGCAGCCGCAAATGGCATGGCACTGCATGGCGGACTGATCCCCTATACGGCGACATTCTTGATCTTCACGGATTACTGCCGCCCCGCCATCCGCCTCGCGGCGCTGATGGGGCAACGGCAGATTTTCGTGATGACCCATGACAGCATTGGCCTTGGCGAAGATGGCCCGACCCATCAGCCGGTTGAGCATATGGCAAGCCTTCGGGCGATCCCGAATCTGCTGACGATGCGCCCCTGCGATGCCATTGAGACGGCAGAATGCTGGGAAGTAGCATTGCAGCAGAAAGACCGCCCAAGCGTGCTGGCGCTTTCCCGCCAGGGTGTTCCAACACTCTGTGAAGGCGGCAAGAAAAACCTATCCGCAAAGGGCGGCTATGTGCTGATGCGCGAAGAAGCGCCGCTGCAGGCGGTATTGATCGCAACCGGCACGGAAGTCTCCCTTGCTGTTGAAGCGAAGGTGGCACTTGAAGCCAAAGGCATTGGCGCACGCGTTGTATCCATGCCTTGCACGGAACTGTTCGACGAGCAGCCTCAGGCTTATCGCGACGATGTATTGCCCAAAGGCGTCGTCAAAGCTGCAATTGAAGCTGCTGCGGCTTATGGCTGGGAGCGGTATGTCGGCGACGGTCCGATCATCGCCATGAACAGCTTCGGTGCCTCTGCGCCCGCTAACGCGCTATACACGCACTTCGGCATAACATCGGATGCGCTTGTGGCGGCGGTTGAAGCACGCCTTTAGCACTCCCACATAGATTCCATCACACCACAACAGCGAATTACGGTAGGAGACGACAAAAATGGCAGTTAAGGTTGCGATCAACGGATTTGGGCGGATTGGCCGGTTGGCATTGCGGGCAGCGCTGGAAAGCGGCCGCGACGACGTAGAGTTCGTCGCCATCAATGATCTGGGCGCCCCCGAAGTCAACGCGCACCTGCTGCAGTATGACAGTGTCCATGGCCGTTTCCCGGGCGAGGTGAAAGCCGTTGAAAATGGCATTTCCGTCGATGGCAAGGTCATCCGCTCCTTTGCAGAACGGAACCCGGAAGATCTGCCATGGGGCGAGCTTGGCGTTGATGTAGTGATGGAATGCACCGGCATTTTCACCTCCAAGGAGAAAGCTGGCTTGCATCTTAAGGCTGGTGCCAAGAAAGTCCTGATCTCCGCACCCTCAGGCGATGCTGAACTGACGGTCGTCTACGGCGTCAACCATGATCAGATCACATCCGATCACGACATCATCTCCAATGCGTCTTGCACCACGAACTGCCTGGCGCCAGTCGCCGCGGTTTTGAATGAAGCCTTTGGCATCAAAAGCGGCTACATGACAACGATCCATGCCTATACGGGCGATCAGAAGCTGCATGACAACATCCATAGCGACATGCGTCGCGCGCGCGCTGGTTCCCTCTCCATGATCCCGACGTCCACGGGTGCGGCGAAAGCTGTTGGCCTCGTGCTGCCGGAACTCAAAGGAAAGCTGGACGGCACATCCATCCGTGTGCCGACGGCGAATGTTTCCGTGATCGATCTTTGCTTCATTCCGGAGAAAGCAGCCACTGTCGATGATGTGAATAACGCCATCCGCAAGGCCGCCAACGGTAAGCTCAAGGGCGTGCTGGCTGTGAATGACGCGGAGTTGGTCTCGATTGACTTCAATCACTCCAGCTTCAGCTCTATCTTTGATGCAACGCAGACCCAGGCCGTTGAAGGTGGCCTGGTTCGCGTCATGTCTTGGTATGACAACGAATGGGGCTTCTCCAATCGGATGTCCGACACGGCTGTCGTACTCGCGACTAAAATCTAACGAACGCGGGGGCGCCTGATGCAGATCGTCGTACATGATCTGGCCCAGGCTATGGCGGCGGCGCAATGCGCTGTCGCTGAGGGCCACGCGTTGACGCTACGCACGCCGCCAAATGCTGGCCGCGTGCTTGGTGTTGGCGGGTGGCTAGCGCTTCAGAACGCTGTCGCCACTGCTTTGCCCAGCGCCAATATCAGCTTTTGTGTTGATTGCGGCGGGCATGCGGGGGACGCGCATGCGGCACTAAACTTTGGCGCACGCCAGATCGCACTTGATCCATCCGCACCTGGCTACGCCCGCATTGCAGATATCGCAGAAAAAACCGGGGCAGCCATCCTGGATGGCCAAGCCACACTTGATCTCGCATTTGAACATGATCCAGCCCAGGCGATCCGCCGGGCGTTTCTAGCAACGACAACGACCTAAAGGGGGCTAACGCCATGCGTATGACACGCGCCGTCAAAAAAATCCTTGCTAACTATGAAAGCGACAGCCCGGGCACGAAGACCAACCTCGCTCGCATCCTGATGCAGGGCAAACTGGGCGGCACTGGCAAGATGGTGATCCTACCGGTCGACCAAGGCTTCGAACATGGCCCGGATCGCAGCTTCGCGCCGAACGCGCCGGGCTATGATCCACACTACCACTTCCAGCTCGCAATCGACGCTGGCCTGAACGCCTATGCAGCCCCGCTCGGCATGATCGAAGCGGGCGCGGATACGTTCGCTGGCCAGATCCCGACGATCTTGAAGATGAACAGCTCCAACAGCCACGCCACGCAAAAAGACCAGGCCGTATATGGCTCGGTGCAGGATGCGTTGCGTCTTGGTTGCTCCGCCATCGGCTTCACGATCTATCCGGGTGCGGAAGATCAGTTTGAGATGATGGAAGAGTTCCGCGAGCTATGTGCGGAAGCCAAGGATGTCGGCCTTGCGGTCGTGCTCTGGTCCTACCCACGCGGTGGCAATCTCTCCAAGGATGGCGAGACGGCTGTTGACGTGACGGCCTATGCAGCCCACTTGGCCGCATTGCTCGGCGCGCACATCATCAAAGTGAAGCCGCCTGCAGCCCATATTGAGCAGAAGGAAGCCAAGGCAGCCCTCAAAGGCGTTGATCTTTCTACGCTCGACAAGCGCATTGCCCATGTCATGCAGGCTGCATTCAATGGTCGCCGTATTGTCGTGTTCTCAGGCGGTGCCGCCAAAGGCACGGATGCGGTTCTCGACGAAATCCGCCAAGTGGCTGCAGGCGGGTCCAATGGCTCTATCATTGGCCGCAATAGCTTCCAGCGCGAAAAAGGCGATGCGATGGAACTGCTGAACACCATCGTTGATATCTATCGCGGCAAAGCTTGATTTATGGGGGATGGCAGCGTGGCTAATCGTATCGACGCCGAGGATGAAAAGCCCCGCTGCCGCCTCTACCTCATCACGCCCGCCAGCCTAACCTGTGACGCCGAAGCGCTTGCCGCATTTGGTGAAACAATGGCGGCTGCACTGGACGCAGGCGATGTGTCCTGCATTCAACTCCGTCTGAAAGATGTCACGGACGATGACTGGCGTCGCGCAGCCTCGGCCCTCATGCCTATCGCCCAAGAACGCGATGTTGCGTTTCTCCTAAATGACAGGGCTGACCTTGCCGCCGATCTCGGCTGCGACGGCGTCCATATCGGCCAGGACGACATGCCATATGCCGAAGCACGCGCACGGCTCGGACGGGACGCCATCATTGGGGTCACCTGTAAAGCTAGCCGTGATTTAGCATTGGATGCAGCAGAAGCCGGAGTAGATTACGTGGCATTCGGCGCGTTCTACGAAAGCAATACGAAGCAGATCACGACGCCCGCCAGCTTAGAAATCGTTGAATGGTGGGCAGATGCGACATCAGTGCCATCCGTCGCCATTGGCGGCATCACGGCAGACAATGCAGCGCCGGTCGTTCAAGCGGGCGCAGATTTCTTAGCTGTTGCTGGCGGTGTGTGGGCGCATCCAGATGGTGCGGCGGCTGGCGTCAAAGCCCTCAACGCAGCAATCGACGCCGCATAACAGATATCAGACCGGCCAGTCTGGCGTTACGCGGCGCTTGATGACACAGCTGGCGGCGATCCTGGCAAACTTTTCCAGATGCTCACAATCCCCTTCATCGAATAGCTGCCTGGGCTCATCGACCAAGAGGCAGAGCGTGCCAATTGCAGCGCCATCGACGATAGTCGGGGCGCCAGCATAAAAGCGAAGATGCGGCGGCCCTGCGACGAAGGCGTTGTCAGCAAAGCGCACGTCCTTGCGCGCATCCATCACAACAAACACACCATCCGCCAGAATTGCATGTCCGCAAAAACCGCCCATTCGCGGAACCTCACACGCATCCAGGCCATGTTTGGCCTTGAACCAAGCCCTATCGGTGTCCACGAACGAGACGAGCGCGAACTTTGCCGCAAAGAAATGCGCCGCCAGGGTCGTAATGTCATCGAAATCAGCGCTGGGTTGCGTGTCCAAAATATTCAGACCCTGCAGCACTTGAATGCGTTGGTCTTCTCCTACTGGCAATGACATAGCGTGCATGGCGATTTTCCTGGACCCGTGTTGCAATCACGGTCCAATATGCAAACCGCACCCTGAAACGGCATTAATTTTGTCGAATTCAATTGCGCTAAATATCGTGCGTTTTGCGTCTATGATTAATCTCAGCCTTGCTTAAGAAGGCTATGTGGAACTCTCCTGCAATGAAGACGTTCTCACTCCATGAAGAAAACCAAGGAAATTCCAGCAATGGCGACCTCGAAGAGTTCGGTCGATTGCCTGCACTGCCCATTGCGTCGCAAGAAGGCTTTCCGGGAGTTGAATGACGGCGAACTTCAATTCGTGTCGAAATTCAAAATCGGCGAGTTGGATGTTGATGCCCAATCCTCGGTTCTGATGGAGAAGCAAGCGACGCCCAATGTTTATACTGTGCTGGAAGGCGTGCTATACCGCCACCGCACTTTGCAGGACGGGTCACGGCAGATCCTTAATTTCTCAATGCCAGGCGATATCGTTGGTCTGCAACTAGCCATGATGGGCGAAATCCACCATTCGGTTACTGCACTCACGCCAGCGAAGCTGTGTGTGTTTGAGCGGAACAAGTTTTATTCACTATTTTCAGGTCACCCGGAATTGGCCCACAGCGTCACCTGGATAGCGGCCACGCAGGAAACTTTGCTCGACAACACCATTGTCAGCCTTGGCCAGCGGAATGCGTACCAGCGAATTGCGCATTTCTTTGCCCAAGTTTATTCCCGCGCGGAATCAACAGGCGTTGCGAGCGACGGCTTGCTTAACATCCCGATCCGCAACCACCACATTTCTGAAGCGCTGGGCATCACCCCAGTCCATGTTAGCCGTACCCTGAACAAGCTGAAGCGTGAATCCGTAGTGGAACGGTCTAACGGGTACTTCTCTTTCCCCGATCTAGAGAAACTGGCTGAGGTCGCGGCGTTTGACGACCATATGCCGCCAACCCGTCCGCTCCTTTGATATTACTGCGCTGCCAATAGCGCTGCTTCTTCTGCAACTGGCTGCGCCAGTTTGGCCGCTAATATAGTGCGTGCGCGACTGACGCGGCTCTTAACCGTGCCGATTGCACATCCACAGATTTCCGCCGCCTCTTCATAAGAAAAACCGGAAACGCCGATCAAGATTAGAGCTTCCCGCTGCTCTGCGCTAATCTCGCCAAGCGCCGCCTTAAATTCCTCCAGCTCTATGTGGGCGAGCTGCGATGCCGGCACGGAAAGACGTGCTGCGTGGGCGTCGTCGACGTCTTCAACTTCCCGTCGACGCTTACGGATCTCACTGTAAAAACTGTTGCGCAGAATCGTGAACAACCAGGCGCGCATATTGGTGCCTTCTGTGAAGCTCGCATGCTTCTCCCAGGCCCTAATCACTGTGTCCTGAACCAAATCGTCAGCGCGTTCACGGTTTCGGGCGAGCGAGAATGCGAACGCTCTAAGAGTCTGATTCAAAAGTCCATCATATATAACAATGTCTTGCCAGCCGCCGCATG
>CAJXVF010000112.1 GCA_913060845.1 uncultured Alphaproteobacteria bacterium
CGAGATGTAGAGAGGTCTCGTGGGCTCGGAGATGTGTATAAGAGACAGGCATAGCAAAGATACTTGCCGATCAATGACACCATGTAGTTCGGCACATGGAACGGTGAGCCGACCGGTGCCCAGGCATTCAGCGCCACGGCGCCGATGGCTACGATTGCTACAATGGCGAGGAAAATGCGGCCTTTGCCGTCTATGAGGCTAAGCATCCTAATTCTCCACCGCACGGCCCTTGAGGGCAAAGAGCCCCCTTGGGCGCTTTTGGATGAAGAGGATGATCGCCACCAATACGATGATCTTGCCAAGCACGGCGCCGGAAACAGGTTCCAGGAATTTGTTCGCAATGCCGAGACTGAACGCACCCACCAGCGTGCCCCAGAGGTTCCCGACACCGCCGAATACAACGACCATGAAGCTGTCGATTATGTAGGCTTGGCCAAGATTTGGGCTAACGTTATCGACTTGGCTAAGAGCTACGCCCGCCATGCCAGCCACGCCGGAACCCAAGCCGAAAGTAAGCGCGTCGACCCTGCCTGAGCGAATGCCCATCGAGTTCGCCATACGGCGGTTCTGAGTAACCGCCCGCATCTCCAGGCCCATGGAAGTGAAGCGGATCAGCGCCCATACGCCTGCCAGCACAGCCAGTGCGAATACGATCATCCAGATGCGGTTGTAGGTCAGCAGCACACCGCCGGCGAGTTCAACAGCACCGCTCATCCATTCGGGGTTTCCAACCTCGCGATTGGTTGGCCCGAAGATCGTTCGAACGGCCTGCTGTAGGATGAGCGATATGCCCCATGTCGCCAGCAGCGTCTCTAGTGGACGACCATAGAGCCAGCGGATGATGGACCGCTCCATGATGACGCCAAGACCGCCAGAGGCCAGAAATGCAGCCGGGACAGCGAGCGCCAGCGAAAGCCCGAAATACTCAGGTGCTACGCTGCGAAACACTTCCTGAATCATGAACGTTACGTAAGCGCCGATCATGACCATCTCGCCGTGGGCCATGTTTATAACGCCCATAACGCCGAAGGTGATTGCCAGCCCGATTGCGGCAAGCAGCAGCACGGAGCCTAGGCTCAAACCTTGAAAGATGGACCCAAGGGCCTGGTAATAGAAAAGGCGGTCCTCAACCGTATCCAAAGCGACAGTGGCGGCAGCGCGAATACTGGCATCTTTTTCCGTATCGCTTGCAAGCTGGGTGAGGATGATCCGGGCTTCTGTGGCGTCGCTATCGGTTAGCAGTTCAATGGCAGCCAGCCGGTCTTCGGGTGCTGCTTCCGGCTTGCTATCGATGACAGCTAAAGCTATGGCCATAGCCGCTTTAACATCTTCATCGGCTTCCGCCGCAAAGGCCTTTTTCAGTGCTGGACGGAGGGCGGGGTCAGGCGATTTTTGTAAACCCGACGCCGCTACGAGCCGCTTTTCAGCATTTGGGTGGGAAAGGTTAAGACCTCCAAGTACGCCGCGAATTTGGCGGCGCAATCGGTTGTTCACGCGAATTTTCTTGAGATCGCTGCTGGGAAGAACACCAAGCACTTCATTCGATATTGGATCAACGATGGCATATCCGTCATTTTGCTTCTTTGCGATAACTACGCGGTTATCGGTCTTTTGAAAATACAGATCGCCGTCCGCCATGGCTGCCAAAATGGGCGCTGCTGCAGGGTCGCCAGATGCGGCCAGTACATCAATGCCTGTGGCCCGCTTCTTCGAAGACTTCTCTGTCAGGAGTTCAAGGGCTGCATCACGTTCGGCTGGGGTCGCTAACGCGTTGGTACCATTTATAACGCTGAGTGCTGCCAAGAATAGGGTAAGACTGATAATGGTGAATAAGCGGCTGAGCCTATAGGCATGATGCTGACGCACGGGTGATCTCTACTTCTAAAAATTATGCAAGCTGTGCTGAGCACAACAGAGGCGCGGCGAGGGGGGCCGCGCCTCTGTTGCTGTCGTTACGTCGCCTTAGAACTTTGGCTTTTCGCAGTTGCCGCAGACCCAAGGGTAGGTCCAATTCGCAGTCAGCTTCTTGCTTTCCGGAATGAAATCTGACCAAGCGTCGCCAATCACAGGGCCATCGGTTTGCCAGACAGTTTCGAACTGGCCATCATCCTGTACTTCACCGATTAGAACCGGCTTGGAGAGGTGGTGGTTGACGTTCATGACTGCCTTGGTGCCGGTCAGCGACGTAACCGTCTGGCCGTACATGGCCTGACGAACAGCGTCGACATCGGTCGTGCCTGCTTGCTCAACCGCCTGCACCCACATTTTGAAGCCGATGTAATGTGCTTCCATCGGGTCATTGGTCACGCGGTTTTCGTCTTTAGTGAACGCATGCCATTTCTTGATAAATTCGGCGTTTTCCGGCGTTTCCACGGACATGAAGTAGTTCCATGCCGCGAGATGGCCGACGAGTGGTGCCGTATCAATCCCAGCGAGTTCTTCTTCACCGACGGAGAAGGCCACGACCGGTAGGTCTTCAGCCTTCACGCCTTGGTTTGCCAATTCCTTGTAGAAAGGCACGTTGGCGTCGCCGTTAATGGTGGAGACGACCGCAGTCTTTTTGCCTTCAGACGCGAACGCCTTCACGCGGGAGACAATGGTTTGCCAGTCGGAGTGACCGAACGGCGTGTACTCTTCCATGATGTCTTCATCCGCAACGCCCTTTGCGTTCAAGAACGCGCGGAGGATCTTGTTGGTCGTGCGGGGATAGACATAGTCCGTACCGAGGAGGGCGAAGCGGGTAGCACCGCCACCGTCTTCGCTAATCAGATATTCAACAGCCGGGATTGCCTGCTGGTTTGGGGCAGCACCCGTATAGAACACGTTTCGGGAAGATTCTTCGCCCTCATATTGGACGGGGTAGAACAGCATGCCATTCAATTCTTCAAAGACCGGCAGTACGGATTTGCGGCTGACCGAAGTCCAGCAACCGAACACTGCGGAAACTTTGTCTTTGGAAATCAATTCGCGCGCTTTTTCGGCGAACAGTGGCCAATTGGAAGCGGGGTCAACAATAACCGGCTCCAATTGCTTGCCAAGCAATCCACCTTTTTTGTTCTGCTCATCAATCAGCATGAGCATGGCGTCTTTTAGGGTGGTTTCACTAATCGCCATCGTACCCGACAGCGAATGTAGAATACCGACTTTAATAGTATCTGCTGCAGCGCCAGCAACCGAGGCGGTAAGCGCCCCGACAAAGACGCCAGTTTGTATCAGGCGTCGAAGCCCAATGGATGGTTTGTGCATGCCTAAATCTCTCCATGTTCCGTTCGCACGGATTAAGGAAATGCAAACCATGTGCCAACTTCAGAGAGCCTGGGAGTCGATTAAAAAATCTATAATAACAATAGAATAGATTGTAATGGACAAAATACAGGCAGAAAAAAATATGCGTATAAAATAGGCGGAAGAATGATTTACGCTACTTAATTGGGCAATGTTAGGGTCACGCATATAGTGCAGACCAGATGACAGCCGGGGCAAGATGCGTCCGCGTCAAATGATATTCTGATCGGGCTAATATGCTGTGCGCACAGTCTCCCTGATTGGGCAGAATAGACTGTGGGCGAGTTTGATCTGAGGGCTGTTGCGACGGGTCTGCTAAGGCGCAGAGCTAACGGGCGCGGATGTTATACTTGTAAGCCGTTCCGCTTAGGCAGCCGCTCTTTTTTGACGAAGCGCTTTGCCAAACGCCTCGAACAACATGCGATTGACGGGATTGGTTTGGGGATCGTATTCAGCATGCCACTGAACGCCGAGAGCGAACGCGGGTGCGTCGGCAATGCTGATCGCCTCGACGGTGGAATCTTCTGCCACACCTTCAATAATTACCCGTTTGCCGGAGGTGGTAACGGCTTGACCATGCAAGGAATTAACCCGAATCTTATCGCACCCAAGAATGCGAGAAAATTGACCACCAGGCAGTAGATCAACATCATGCCGGTCCGCGAACACGACCAATGGATCAGGGTGGAACTCGCCGTCTTCAGTTCGGGGTGCGCGATGGTTCATTCGGCCGGGCAGGTCTCTAATTTCAGGATGCAACGCGCAGCCATAAGCGACTGCCATTTCCTGTAATCCACGACAAACGCCGAATAGCGGTATGCCGCGCGCGACTGCAGCCTTTGTGACTTCGAGTGCAACGACGTCGCGCTCTTGATCATAGGGTTCAGCACGAGGGTCTGGTTCAACGCCATAATATGTGGGGTGAACATTTGCGCGCCCGCCCGTGAGCAAAATACCATCCACCGCATCCAGAAGCGCGCCGATGTCCGTTACATCCGGGTCACCTGCAAATACGAGCGGCAACGCGTCAGCAACATCAGCAATTGCTGACAGATTACGAGAGCCCGTCATCTGAACGTAAAAGCGGTCATTCAAAAAATGAGTGGACCCGATGACGCCCACAATGGGCTTCGACATTGTATTGCTCCTAACGCGACGCAGCGTCCTGGTGAGTTTTCCGGAACGGGCTTAGTCGTCGCTGATTTCGCAGCTAATGTGCCAATCAATCTGACCATTGGCTTCTAGCTTATCGTAGTTCAAGCGCTTCTTTTTCGCGAGCTTGCGGGCGATAGCCTCAAGCGCAGCCTGTCCATCTGTATCCAGATCATCCCAGGAAATGCTGAGGCTCGCGGGCAGTTTAGGCTTGGCCTTCTTCGGTCGCGCGGCCTTTTCATTGGATCCAAAAATATCTGCCCACCCAGACCGGTATTCTGGCGTGGTCACACTGGAGAAATGGCTGATCGGCCGACTGCTGCTGGATGATTTCTTTGGGCTCGCGGTCTCCGTGCTGGCACTACTATCTGCGGCATCTGCTTTAGGCGCATCCGTGGTGGAGGCGGCGGGCGTTGTATCGGCAGATTTCGTAGGCGTGGTGTCTTTGGAAGGCTTTTTGGTCGTGTCTTTCGCCATGCTGCATGTTTCCGGCAATGGGTCGATGATGGAAGCTAGGGCTTTTAGCGAACTTTGGGGCATCTTCTCAAGCGTTTGCTTGTCGCAGTGGACTGGCAGAGCGCTGAACGAGCAGGCATAGTTTTGGTTTGCGCCTAGAAAGTACTGGATATACCGATGACGAACCGCCCAAACTTTCTTTACATCATGACCGACCAATTGCGTTCAGATTGGATGGGGTGCGCCGGGCATCCAGTTGTAAAAACGCCAAACATTGATGCCCTGGCAGCGACTGGGCTTCGGTTCAAGAATTTCCATGCGACATCGCCGGTATGCATGCCAAACCGGGCGACGTTTCTAACTGGCCGATATCCGTCTACCCACGGTCTCCGGTATAATGGCTGCGCTTTGCCGACCAACGCCAACACGTTCGTCGATGTCTTGGCGGCGGGTGGTTATCACACAGCCGCCATTGGCAAGAGCCACCTACAGCCCGTTACGACAGCACCGCCGCTGAATGCAGCATCCGATTTGGAGCGCTTGGTTGATGAAGCCTGGCGCCCAGATGGCGGCGACTATGCTCAAGAAGAACCTGGCAGCTTTGCCGATGATGGGAGCGCGTTCAAAACGCCGTATTACGGGTATCAGCATGTGGATATGGTGACAGGCCACGGCGATAAATGTGGCGGCCATTATGCGCAATGGTTCAAGGAGCAGGCGCCGAACTGGAAAGCGCTGCATGATTCCACAAACCAGCTGCCGCACGATTATACCTGCCCACAGGCCTATCGCACGCCAGTGCCAGAACATCTCTACCCGACAAGCTATATCAAAGATCAGACAATCGCTTATTTGGAGAGCCGCAACGGCGCTTCTGACCCATTCTTTAGCTTCGTCTCATTCCCAGATCCACATCACCCGTTTAATCCACCCGGCAAATACTGGGACATGTATGACCCGGCGGATTTCGGTCTTGATCTGCCATATGAGGCCCACAAGAACCCGACCCCGCCGATGCAATATGTCTATGACGCTTGGCAGTCCGCGGCTAAGCAATTTTCGCCGCAAACCGCCACAATGGCCTCCAAGCGGCAGCTTCAGGAAGCGATGGCATTGTCTGCTGGCATGCTGACCATGATTGATGACTGCATCGGTGAGATCGTCGCCGCACTGAAAGCCCAAGGCCTCTATGAGAATACGGTAATCTGCTTCAATTCAGATCACGGAGATTACCTTGGTGATTTTGACATGATGCTGAAGGGTGCCATGCCGTTCCGCTCAATCAGTCAGGTGCCGATGATTTGGTCTGATCCCGCTAACCGCGCAGGCAGGACTACTGACGCGCTGGCAGGCACGATTGACCTTCCAGCGACGATCCTTGATCGGGCAGGATTGGCACCATTTCAAGGCATGCAGGCCGAAAGCTTTTTGCCCGTACTGAACGGGCAGGCGGCGGCGCACCGGCCCGCCATCTTCACAGAATATAATGACGGCGGCCCGCGCCTCGGATTCGCTTCACCATCGCGGGTCAAATCCATCATCACGGATCAATATCGTTTTACGCTCTATAAGGGTGAGCCGTGGGGCGAGCTGTATGATTTAGCAGCTGATCCGAAAGAGACGCATAACCGCTGGGATGATCCAGCCTTCGCAAGCATTAAAGCGGACTTGTCGCTGCAACTGAACCATATGCTCGCGGACCTGATGGATGAAAGCCCGAGGGCGAAGCGCCGGGCCTAAAGGCAGTGCGCCTTATAGTTTTGGCGCGATATCGGCGGCGAAACGCTCCATCTGTTCCATCTGGGCAGCAGCACTTTCTCCCCGATAGCGGATGATGATCTTTTGGAAGCCTGCGTCGAGGATGGCTTTTAGGTCATCCGTGATTTGCGCCTCTGATCCACTGCCGATGTCACGCTCGCCAAATGGGCCTAGCTTTGGCTCGCCTGGGTTCAAGAAGATCTTATAGACGAGGTCTAAGTCCTCGAACCGGCGGCCTTCAGCGGCTGCGATTTCCTTGAGTTTGGCCATGCGCTCTGGCAGCTGATTCGGTCCAAGGGCTAGGGCCAACCAGCCGCCGTGGCGAACAACGCGCCGCAATGCGGGGTTTGAAACGCCGCCTATCAGAATGGGTGGGTGTGGGCGTTGGACTGAACCTGGCACGGAATGCACAGGCGGGAAGCTATATGTGCTGTCTCTTATACACATCTCCGAGCCCACGAGACCTCTCTACATCTCG
>CAJXVF010000113.1 GCA_913060845.1 uncultured Alphaproteobacteria bacterium
CTCGTGGGCTCGGAGATGTGTATAAGAGACAGGTGCGGAATACACTGTCAGCTTCGTGCCGAAGGTGAAGATTGAAGTGGTCGTAGCAGATAATCAGGTCGAGGCTGCGGTTGAGGCGATCCAAAAATCCGCGCAATCGGGACAGATCGGCGACGGCAAGATTTTCGTCTACGATATCGCCAGCGCCGTGCGGATCCGCACGGGTGAGACGGGCGACTCAGCGCTGTAGCTCTGCGCGCCCACAATGAGAGGGCGCTAAGGCTTTGGGTACGCACGACTATCTAGACGACCCCCGCAACGCGGACATCCTGATCGATATTAACGGCGAACATAAACGCCGAGCGGAGGCCATGGTCTCCGTTTTCGATTCGGGCTTTATCTTGGGCGATGGCGTGTGGGAAGGCATTCGCCTGCACAACGGATCGCTCGCGTTCATGGATGCTCATATGGAGCGGTTGTGGGAAGGGGCGACGGCCATTGATATGGACCTTGGCCTCACCAAAGCCGAGCTGACGGACCGGATTAAGGCCGTCTGCGCCGCTAATGGCATGACGACCGACGTGCATATTCGATTGATGGTGACACGCGGCATTAAATCAACGCCCTACCAGCACCCACGGGTCACGATTTCAGGACCGACCATTGTTATCATTCCAGAATGGAAATCACCGACGCCGGAAACGGCTGTGCGTCCACTCACACTCTTTACGGTGCATGTGCGCCGGGGCGCTGCGGATGTTCAGGACCCGAAGCTTAACAGCCATTCCAAGCTGAATTGCATCCTGGCCTGCATCCAGGCGGATAAAGCGGGCGCGGATGAAGGGCTTATGCTGGATCCTGATGGGTTTGTCGCGACCTGTAATTCCGTTCACTTCTTCATCGTGAAGAAGGGTGAGATTTGGACGTCTACGGGCGATTACTGCCTGGCAGGTATCACCCGCGCCAATATCCTGGATGTCGCGCGCAAAGCCGGTATTCCAACCCATGAGCGGCGCTTCAGCTTGACGGACGTTTATAGCGCCGAAGAAGCCTTCGTCACCGGCACGTTTGCTGGTGTAGCGCCGGTTGGCATTATCGATGGTCGGACCATTGGTACTGGACAGCGGGGCTTTGTCACCGAACGACTGCAAGGTCTCTATAAGGCGTTTATTGATGCGGATTGCGCTCGCTCATGTGCCAAGGCTTCTCGCGCAGACGCATGATGCAGATGGGCGGTGGGGCTGCGGCCTTGGCGCTCACTAGTGGCGGGAGAGCAGCGGCGAAAATGCGAGATGCAAAGAGCGCCGGATACCACCTTCCAGAGGAAAGCGAGCCACACGCGCGGACTTTTATGCAATGGCCGGTAAGCCGGAAGGTTCATCCTGATCCGATCTTCCTAGATATGCTCCAGGATACGATTGCGACGGTGGCCAATGTCATTGCCGAGTTCGAGCTGGTTGTCATGCTGATGGACCAGCGGTTCGCTGCAAAAGCACGGCGCAAGCTCTCGGGCGATGTCGATATTTGGGACATCCCAACGGATGACCTTTGGTGCAGGGATGCTGGGCCGTTATTCGTTAAGAATGATGATGGTGCGCTTGCAATTTCGCATCTGAATTTCAATGGTTGGGGCGGCAAGCAGGTCCACGCCAATGACGGCCAGATTGCGCGTCGGGTGGCTGAGCGCATGGGCTTGCCATTGTTTGATAATGGTCTCGTCGGCGAGGCGGGTGGCGCAGAGGTAGATGGCCAAGATACGCTGATCGCCCATGCCAGTAGCTGGGTAAACAGTAACCGCAATGTTGGTTCAAAAGCCGCTGTTGAAGCGCAAATGAAGCAAGCATTTGGTGTCGAAAAGGTAATTTGGGCGACGGGCGTTAAAGGCGGTGACATTACGGATTATCACATCGACGCGCTGGCCCGGTTCACGGTGCCCGGCAAGGTCTTGATCCAACTGCCGGAAGATATTGATCCCAATGAGCCATGGAGCGCAGCCGCATTTAAAACCTACGATATCCTGGCTGATGCAACGGATGCTACAGGCCGTTCGCTGCAGTTAACTACGCTTCTAGAACCATATGACACCCGGATCAAAAGCGCTGATTTCGTCGCTTCATATGTCAATTACTACGTCTGCAATGGTGCCGTGATCTCAGCTAATTTCGGCGATAGAGAAACAGATGAGGAAGCCGCTCGTGTGCTTGCAGCGCTTTATCCTGGCCGCGAGATAGTAAGCCTCAACGTTGATCCGATTGGCGAGACTGGCGGCGGCATCCACTGCGCCACGCAGCAGCAACCGGCAGTTTGAGCGATGTGGACCTGTATCAAAGCGAATGCCCACGCACGGGAGGCTTTGGGCGCAGTCCTAGTGGCAGTTTTTGCTCTTGCGGCGCTAATTGGGGTGAAGCTACAGGTGGACGCAACTAGCCAGCTACAGAAAGAACAGGCAGCGCGAGAGATCTATAGTGAGTTTTTGGCGCTGTCAGTTCGCCAGCCTGCATTGGCAGCCGGCGGATATTGTGATCGCCGTGACGCCACCCAAATCATCGCATATGAAAATTATGTCGAGTACCTACTTTAAACCGCCGAACAGGTGATCGACATGGACCAGGATTGGGAAACGCCTATCCGCCAAACTATGAAACGCCATGGCGATTACATTTGTGCACGCAATGACTGGACCGGATACCCGACATCAGTCTTGCAACTGATTGAGGATGTCCGTGCAGATCAATGCGTGAACCAGACAGCTTATTAGCTAAGCAATCGCGTCCGGATAATTCCTTCTAAGTCTGGCCAGCTTTCTGCTTGCGCATGCGCTGCGTCGACAGGGCCAAGCAACTTCCTGAGTGTTGGATGAGTGACGTAGTGTAGGCGGTGCACGTCAGGCGCTATTTCCGCGACGCTCACGTGATGATGCGCGATGTCATCGACGAAAGCGCACGGGCCTTTGGTCTTGGCAGCAAGAGCGGCAACAGCGGTTCCCTTTGGGCCGGACCAGGGGGCCAATGCCATCCTGAAGGCAGACGCTTCCAGCGCGTGGCGTCGATCATCGGCCGCTTTTGAAGGCACATTGCTGAGAACGACGGCTTGCACGCCATCGGCTTGTAGACGGGCAATGGCCGGTGCGGCATCTGGGTCGGCCGGCATCGTGCGGGTGCGTTCGCCAAAAAAGGCTTGGATCAGCGCGCCTACGGTCTCTTTGCTGGAGGCGGCGCCGCCTGGGGCATCAAGCACATTGCCATTCAGTGCATAGCTTTTGAACTGAAAGGCATGGCCACGGCTTTCAATGAAGTCCTGGAATGTGGCCATGAAGTGAAACAGCACCTCGTCGGCATCGACAATCAAAAGCGGCTTATGCGGATCAAGATCAATCGTGCTTGCCAGCGCTTCAGCGCGCGCTTCGCTCATGGAGAGTCCTCGATTGCTGGCATCGGTGTGGGCTCGACTGGCGGGTAGCTAGGCCGGGTCAGAATGAACCACCCGACGGTGGCTAGGATGAGGCCAACGATCACCGAAACATAAATAGGCGGTTGTCCAACGACTGTGAGTGCTGCAAAGCTGCTGAGCATTGTCAGCACGGCTGCAAACTTCGCAATCGGTGGAATAACACCGTGGCGTTCCCATGCGATGAGCATTGGGCCAAATGTTGACTGGCTATAGATCCATGCACGCCAGCGTTTTGAGCTTTTGCCGAATGCCCAGGCGGCGACTAAAAGAAATGGCACTGTCGGTAAGATCGGCAAGATAGCGCCGGCAGCGGCAAGCGCTACCGCAAGCCACCCAAGCGCAAACCAGAATGGGCGGGTTGCCTTGCTGGCAAGCCGCGTTTCCGTCATCAGGTCGTCATGGGGATCGCTCAAGCGGCGGCACCTTTGCCAAAGGGTTCGATATAACCTTCGGGCGCCATGCGTTCTTTGTCAGGCACGGGGCCAGCGGCGCGGCCGACATAGAGGAAGCCGATAATCTCATCCTCTTCCTTCATGTCGAAGAACGTTTTCACATGGCTGTCTTGGGCGTTCTTGCCGGTCAGCAAAATGGCACCGAAGCCTTTGGCCTCTGCTGCGAGCAGCATGTTCTGAGCGGCGCACCCAGCGGCGACGATCTGTTCGACCGGCGGCACGTTCGGGCGATCAAGCGTCACGCGCGCCAGAATGGCGATGATGGTTGGCGCGCGCAGCGGCCTGCCGATTTCCTTAGCGATGGCTTCTTCGGTCGCATTCGGGTCCCTGCGGCGGAGCGCTTCGGCGAAAACCTGGCCAAGCGTCGCCCGATCTTCGCCTTCAATGATGACGAAGCGCCAAGGGCGGATGGCACCATGATCAGGGGCTGTCATCGCCGCGCACATCATATTCTGCACATCAGCGTGTGAGGGGCCTTGATCATCCATCAAGCGGGGCGGCGTTGATTTGCGGTTGAGCAATGCCTCAAGCACGGTCATCGGATGCGTCTCCTAAAATTTCAGTCTTGGGTGGCTATTTTATCAATATGGCGCAAATGCCTTGAGATTGTATCATTGCTGCAAATTATTTTCCCGCTTCGCTTCGGAGACGTATCGACCATGTCCGCCCCATTGCCCAAAGGCCCATTAGATGGCGTCCGTATTATTGATCTGACAACGGTAATGTTTGGGCCGTATTGCACCCAAATTCTGGCGGAAATGGGCGCTGACGTCATTAAGATTGAGCAGCCTGCGGGCGATACATCGCGCCATGTTGGCCCAGGTCGCAGCCCGGGCATGTCTGGCGGATACCTCACCAAGGCCCGCAATAAACGCTCGATCATGCTGGACCTGAAGCAGGATGCCGCAAAGCCGATTTTTGCAAAACTGATCGAGGGCGCGGATGCCTTTGTCCACAATATTCGCCCTAAGCCCGCAGCCCGGATCGGGATTGACTATGAAACGGTGCAGGCGATCAACAAGGAGATCGTCTATTGCGCTGCGACAGGGTTCCGGCCTGAGGGCCCTTATGCGGACAAGGCGGCCTATGATGACTTAATCCAAGGCCTTTCAGGGTTTGCATCACTGAACGGGAAGGTTTCCGGCGGCGAGCCAAGCTATGCGCCAAGCGTTATCGTGGACAAAGTTTCTGGGCTGTTTGCGAGCTATGCCGTGATGATGGCCTTGTTTCATCGGGAACGGACAGGCGAGGGCCAGCGGGTTGATGTTGGCATGTTTGAGGCCTTCACGGCCTTCTTGATGCAAGAGCACTTGCAGGGCCGCGCGTTTGAGCCGCCAATTGGCCCTGCCGGATATTCGCGCCTGCTGACGACCCACCGTCGGCCCTACAAAACGGCGGACAGCTACGTATGTGTGGTGCCGTATACGGATCGCCATTGGCGGTCATTCTTCCGTATCGTTGGTCGCCCGGAACTGGCGGCGGATGAACGCTTTGCCACAATCGCCAACCGGACCGTTCACATCGATGCGCTGTATGCAATCGTGGCGGATTCGCTGACCGTACGCACCACGGCTGAGTGGCTCGAAGCGCTGGCAGAAGCCGATATCGCCGCGATGCCGATGCATGATGTGGAGAGTGTGATTGATGATCCGCACATCCAAGCCATTGGCTTGTTTTCAGAACACGACCATCCAACCGAAGGCAAGGTTCGATACATCGAAGCGCCAGTGCATCTGTCGAAGACGCCAGGCGGCCTTCGGCATCACGCAGACCATCTTGGCCAAAGCAGCGTGCCAATTCTGGAGGAGATCGGGCTGAGTCAATCTGAGATCGATGCCTTGATCGACGCTGGCGTCACCAAAGATGGCCGGCCGGAATGACCCAACCGATCAACCTCAACCGCTTCCGCAAAGCCAAGCAGAAGACTGAGAAAACGGAACAAGCAGCCGCAAACCGTGTAAAATTCGGCCGCACGAAAGCGGAGAAGGCTGAGGATGCGGCGGCAAAAGCGAAACCAATCGATCACGTTGATGCGTCAAAGCTAGAAGAGTAAACTCTAAGCCCCAGCTCAAGGAGGTGAGGATGGATACAGCACCTAGAACCCTAGAAGCCTTATTTGACCAAGTCCGCGCGCTGGATGAACCGCAGCAGGCCTGGATCGCAGAACGCCTTGAAGAACAACTTGCCCAAGCCAAAGGCGATGCGGGTCACGAAGTTGCGCTGCAGGACCCTGATTACCGGGCCTACATTGAGAATGCCTTGGAAGAGGCGGAGCAAGACAGAATCGCTGGCCGAGTTCATTCCGCTGAAGAGGTATTTAATGCGCTGGAAAAATCTATAAAGGCCAAATATGACGCCCTGCGCGGTTGAATTCACAACCAGGGCGCTGGGTGATATCGGGCGATTGCTAGAAGGTGCCGCGGACCAATATACGCTCGACCAAAGGGTTGCTTATGCGAGATCGGTCTGAAAGCGATGCTTTAGCCTTGCTCAGATGCCAAGGCGGTATCCGGCTAGCTTCATTCAAGGGCGATCACTTCGGAAAGCACCGTTTCAGGCCCATGTAATCTATTACAGTGTCGACGAAGATCGCCGGCTAGTTACTGTTGACGCGATTCTGCATGGCCGCCAGGACCCAGGTCGTAGCCTCTAAAGCGCCGCATAAACCTTTGCGAGGAACTGATCGATTGCGGCTGGGTCGAGCCAGCGTGACGCAATGACCAGATCAGCTTCGGCATCAACCCATATGGAATTGCCCCCTGCACCAACGGCTTGGAAGCCATGTGCAGGGGCGGATGGCAGGCGGGTGCGAGCCGTGTTTAGCCACCATAGCCAGCCGTAGTCTGCATTGATGGGGCAGGGCGTTGTAGCGTTCTTAATGTAGCTTTCTGAGATGAGACGGTGGCCGTCCCATTCGCCGCCACGGGCCATCAGCACGCCGATACGGGCTTGGTCACGGGCGGAAATGAACATGCCGCCGCCCCAATGTGCGCCGCCGCTAACGGATTGCATCATCTGCCCATCCACATCGACCCAGCTATTCAGATAGCCATGCCATTCCCAGGTCCCGCTGGCACCAATTGGCTGCATGATCCGTTTAGCGAATACTTCCGGCAATGGGCGCTTCAGAACTCGCAATGCGGTAAGTGCCAAGCGGTTCACGCGGACATCGTTGTATTCCCCTGTCTCTTATACACATCTGACGCTGCCGACGAATAGAGAG
>CAJXVF010000114.1 GCA_913060845.1 uncultured Alphaproteobacteria bacterium
AGATGTAGAGAGGTCTCGTGGGCTCGGAGATGTGTATAAGAGACAGTCTTAGAATATCGGGTGGGCGGCCTTAATCCCTTTCAGGTATCGTTCGACCAGCGGCATTTTCACAATGCTTGTGCTATACATCGCCCGCACCTGACGAAACGGATTGTTCATGCCTGCCGACGCCAACCCTCCGCTGCCGACGCCTATTGTCGCCATTTCCGCCTGCGTCAAACAAATCATGGCGCACCAGTTTCACGCGACGAACCAGCGAAACCTGGACGCAGTCGCGGCGCATTCCGGTTGTTTCCCCATCATCATGCCGTCGATTGGCCAGCGCGCGGACCCAAGCGCGTTGCTGGATCATATTTCCGGCCTCATGCTGACAGGCAGCCCCTCCAACGTGCATCCTGATAACTACGGGGATGAGTTGGCAGCGCCCGAAATCACCGTTGATCCACAGCGGGACGCCACGACGCTGCCAATGATCCGGGCCGCCGTTGAACGGGGTATTCCCGTTTTCGCGATCTGCCGTGGCATGCAGGAATTGAATGTGGCGCTTGGTGGCACACTGCACCAGTTTGTCCATCTGCTGCCGGGTAAGGGCGACCATCGGGCTGACCGGTCCAAACCACCGGAACAGCGTGGTGACCTTGCCCATGCCGTGATGCTGTCTGGCAATGGCAAGCTCCGTCAGATTCTAGGCGCTGAGAGCGTGATGGTGAATTCGCTGCATGCGCAAGCGGTCGCTAAGCCGGCACCCGGCTTAATTGTGGAGGCGACGGCGGAAGACGGCTGCATCGAAGGCCTGTCCGCGCCTGATGCGCCGGGCTGGGTGCTTGGCGTGCAATGGCACCCGGAAGCGGTTTTCAAAAAGGATGAGCCATCCCGCAAGTTGTTTGAAGCGTTTGGGGTGGCGGTTCGGGACTATGCGTCCCGCCGGGGCCATTTGGCCGTTGCGGCGGAGTAGTTTTGACCGTGACAGAGATTAAACGCGCGCCTTCAGTTTCGGCGGATGTGGCGGAAGACTGGGTTGTCATGGGCCATGGCGACGTTGGCATTCGCTGCTATGGCTGGCGGACGAATACCGGCAAGCGACCAGCCTTGGTTTGGGGCCACGCAAACGGATTCTCAGCAGGGGCTTATACGCCGATCCTGAACGTCCTGGCCGAAAAGCTGGATGTATTCGCCTATGACATGCGTTGCCATGGTGGATCAGAAGATCCAGTGAGCGATTCGGATGGCGATTATGACGCCGTGATGACGACGGATTGCCTGGCGCTGGATTTCCTAGCCGTCGTGGACGCAATCCGGCGGGACACGTTCCGCCAACCGCTGCATTTCGCTGGACACTCGGCCTCCTGCCTAGCCGCGCTCAGGCTGGCAGGCGCTTTCGGGCATGCACCCTTTAACAGCATGACGATGTTCGAGCCGCCAATGGCACCCACGCCAGATCACGCGCTGCACGCAGCGGCAGGTGTATTGGGCGAAGTGCTGTCTAGGCGTGCGACCAAGCGGAAGCGGCATCTCCCGGACCCCGCCACGTTCGCTGCCAGCTTGGCTGAGCGCGACGCCTTCGCCCGTTGGCGTCCAGATATGCTGCAAGCGTTTGCGGAAGCAACGCTCCGTCCCGATGCTGATCCTGCTAACGCGACCGGATGGACGCTCCGCTGCGAACCTGCTGCTGAAGCTGCTGTATATCGCACCACTATGGACTGCTCGACTTTCAAAGCTCTCAGCGCGTGCACACGCCCAATTCTGTTTGTGGAAAGTGATCCGACGATCCAGGGCGTTGCACCAAGCTGGGCGACACGGGTGCAGGCTTTGTCCGCAGCACAGGCACCCAATGGCAGCCTCGCGCGGATCGATCAAACCAGTCACATGATGCCGTTTGAACGGCCAGACGCGGTGTTAGCGTTAATAACGAAATCGATAGCGATTTTGTGATGAGCAATTCATTGAAACCTTTTGGGCTCGAACCCATTTACTTATCAAGGTCGACGGCGCTCAAGCGCCGCGGCGGCTCGACAATCCCCCCTCGCCGAGCCGCGGGACCGCACAAGCGGCGCTCGGTCATCCCCCCATGGCCGGGCGCCGTCGCGTTTCCGGCACACATGCCCTGAAATGCTGGAATTTTCCTGATGCGCCTGATCACCTGGAATGTGAATTCCGTTCGCCTGCGTCTGCCTGCCGTTGCCGAGCTTTTGGCCTCTGCAGCACCCGATGTGCTGTGCCTGCAGGAGATCAAGGCGGATGATAGCAAGTTCCCGTTTGAGGCTTTGCGTGAAATCGGCTTCGAACATATCGAGACCCAGGGGATCAAGGGCTATCACGGCGTCGCAACGCTTGCTCGTCAGCCATTGGAAAAGTTGGAGCCAATTGAGTTTTGTGGCAAGCAGGACGGTCGCTATATCGGTGTGAAGCTGGAAGATGGCACGGAAGTCCATAATTTCTATGTGCCCGCTGGCGGTGATGAGCCGGACCCTGAAGTGAACGACAAATTCCGCCACAAAATGGATTTCCTCGCCGAGATGTCGCAATGGGGTGCGGCGCGGGATCAATCAACGCCTGCAATTCTGGTCGGAGACCTGAATATCGCGCCATTGGAAACTGATGTTTGGTCCCACAAGCAATTGCTCAAGGTTGTCAGCCACACACCGGTCGAGGTCGATGCGCTGAACCATGTGCAGCAATCCGGCGGATGGCGGGATATTGTGCGGGAAGCAATTGCGCCAGATGTGCCGCTTTTTACCTGGTGGAGCTACCGCAGCCGCGATTGGGCCGCGGCTAATAAAGGCCGCCGCCTCGACCATATTTGGGCCACAGCATCTGCTGCAGACCGCATGAAAGCGGCGACGGTCATCAAAGAAGTGCGCGGTTGGGAGAAACCATCCGACCACGCACCGGTCCTGGCTGAATTCGCTTAAGGCAGACATTTCGCACCTCGGGCTTTGCAGACGCTGGGAAATGCGGTCTGATTGATGGCGGATGTCCAATTGGGGCTTGCCTATGTCTCTCCAGATATTGAATAGCGATGCTTGTATTGGCGCAGAAGCAACTGGCGTTGACCTGTCGGTGCCCATGGATGCGGCGACGTTTGATGCGCTTGAGACGGCTTTCAACAAGCGCTCCGTTCTGTGTATTCGCGATCAGGCGCTGACGGCAGATCAATATCTCGCCTTCGCCCGCCGCTTGGGCCGGGTGGACCGTGTGTTCTTGCAGCATTACGCCCTCCCAGATCAGCCGGACATCATGCTTGTCTCCAATATCAAGGAAGGTGGCCGTGATATCGGCCATGCGGATGCCGGCCGCGTGTGGCACACCGATATGTCCTACACGGCCCATCCACCGCGCGCGACGCTGCTGCATGCGCTTGAAACTCCCGTCGCTAATGGCCGTAGCCTTGGTGCTACTGCGTTCGCGAGCGCGGAGGCTGCCTTTTCTGGGCTTGATGAAGCGACGAAAGCGCTAATCCAGGGCCAGACCGCTGTGCACCGGGTTTCCGGGCGCCGGAAACGCACGGGCACCGGCGTTGGCGACAATGCATTGCGGGATAAACAGCCGGATGTGGTTCACCCGGTGGCACGCACGCATCCGATAACCGGACGGACGGCGATCTATGTCAGCGAAGGCGAGTGCGTGTCGATCTCCGGGATGAATGATGTGGCGGCGGAAGCTTTGGTGACACGCCTCGCTGCTGAAATTCGGAAGCCAGACTATCGCTATGTGCATGACTGGCGGGAAGGCGATGTCCTGATCTGGGACAATGCAGCCGTCCAACACAAAGCCACCTTCGACTACACTTGGCCGGACCATCGCCGCCTAATGTGGCGGATAACAGTTGGCGGAACGGGCTGAACCCATGCAGACATTCGATTACATCATCATTGGCGCTGGCTCTGCCGGATGCGTGCTGGCGAACCGGCTTTCGGCGGATCCTAAAAATCAGGTGTTGTTGCTGGAAGCGGGCGGCAAGGACAAGAGTCCGCTGATCCATATTCCTGCAGGCTTCATCAAAACCTTGAACAACCCGGATTACAATTGGGGCTTTCAGACGGAGCCTGAGCCGAATACCAATAACCGCGCCATCCCGATCGCACGCGGCAAAGCGCTTGGTGGTTCGTCGTCGATTAACGGCATGGTCTATGTGCGCGGGCAGGCGCGGGACTATGACGACTGGGCGCAAATGGGCAATCGCGGCTGGTCCTGGGATGATGTGCTGCCGCAATTCATCAAGTCCGAAAACCGTGAAGGGGCCACTGATGCAACGCCGTGGCGTGGGCGCGGCGGCGAACTGAACGTGGCCGATGTTCCGCAGACCTATCCAATGCTGGACAAGGTGCTTGAAGCGGCGGAAGAGTGCGGTTACCCACGCAATCCAGACTACAATAGCGGTGATCAAGAAGGCTGGTCCTACTACCAGGTCACGCAGAAAAATGGCCGACGCTGGTCTACAGCGAAGGCGTTCTTGGAGCCTGCCAAGTCCCGCCCCAACCTCCACATCGAAACCTACGCCTATGTGACGGCGCTGGTACTGGACGGCAAGCGTGTCACCGGCGTCGCCTATGAGCAGAATGGCGCGGATAAGCAGGCGGCGGCTGGACGCGAAGTGCTGCTGTCAGCCGGTGCGGTTCAGTCCCCGCAGATTCTGGAACTATCCGGCATAGGCCGCGAAGATGTTCTGGGCGACCAAGGCATTCCCGTAAAGCACCGCCTAATGGGTGTCGGCGAAAATTATCGGGACCATTTGTTGGTGCGCATGGTGTGGCGGGTTAAGGGCATTCGCACGCTGAATGAGGAAACGCGCGGGCTGTCGCTGGCCGGACAGGTGCTGAAATATGCGTTCACCCGTAAGGGCGCGTTGGCGCTGCCGGCGGGGTTGCTGAACGGGTTTGTGCGCACCCGGCCAGAACTCGAAGTCCCGGACCTGCAACTGCGCGCGACCCATGCATCGTTCAAAGATGTGCGGAAGCGCATTCTGGATGATTTCCCAGGCATCACCTTTGCGCCAAACCAAAGCCGACCGGAAAGCAGGGGTTCCATCCACATTAAGTCGGCGGATAGGCATGCCCCACCCGCCATCCGCCCGAATTTCCTTTCCGATGAGATTGACCGCCAATGCCTGATCGCAGGCATGCGCATCACGCGCCAGATCGCCGCCGCACCAGCGCTGGCCCCTTATATGGCTGATGAATTGGCACCTGCAGCTGGGGCGGAAACAGATGACGAGCTGCTCGCCGTCGCCCGTGCAAATGGATCAACCGTATTTCACCCCGTCGGCACGGCTCGCATGGGACCGGATGGTGACGTTATGGCGGTGGTTGACCCAAGGTTACGGGTGCATGGGCTGCAGGGCCTCCGCGTGGTGGACGCATCCATTATGCCGACGCTGGTATCTGGAAACACCAACGCGCCGGTTATCATGATTGCTGAAAAGGCGGCGGCAATGATCTTGGAAGAAGCAAAGGCTAACTCTTAACTGGCGGCGTGAACGCAGCGCCATTCCCTAGGAATAATGCAATTTCATCCCCGCTAAACCCAAACTCACCCAGGATTTCGGCCGTGTGCTCGCCCTTGGCAGGTGCTGGGCGTTGCGTAGTTGAATAGGCACCATTGCGGCGGATCGGGACGCCGACGGCTCGGGGCACATTGGGCACCAGTGGATCGACGAGCGGGAGGCTAGCTGTCAGGTTAGGATCTGCAGCGACATCTGCGAAATCATTGATGGGACCGCACAGGATATCGGCTTCTCGCAGCAGCTTCAGCCATGCCGCAGTGGGTTTCGATGCGAATAGCGGCGTGATCAGATCATCCAGCAGCGCTCGGTTTTCAACGCGGACGGCGTTGGTTTGGAAGCGCGGATCGTCCGTTAGGTCCTCCAGGCCCATGGCACTGCAGAACTTCCGCCAATGGGAATCCCGCAGGATCGCGATGGTGAGGTAGCGCCCATCTGCGCCCTGGAACGCACCTGCAGGGGCCAACGTCGCATTCTGATTGCCTTGGCGCTTTGGGACCTTGCCGGACGCCAGATAGCGCGTGAAGCCGCCGCTCATCATTGCAGCAGCCGCCGCCATCAGGCTGATATCCAGGTTCGCGCCGCCATGGCCATTCTGCCGCCCATAGAGCGAAAGCAGAATGCCCTGGACGGCGGCGTTAGCAGCGGCCATGTCGATCAGCGGAAACCCAACCCGCAGTGGCGGCCCATCCGGTTCGCCAACCAGGCTCATAACACCACTCATTGCCTGAATGATTGTGTCGCTGGCGGGGGATGCGGCATAGGGACCATACTGGCCGAAGCCCGAAATCGTGCAGTAGATCAGCCCATCATTGATCGTCTTGGCATCTTCATACCCAAAGCCCAACTTGGCCATAACGCCGGGGCGATAGTTGGAGATCAGCACATCTGCGCCCCTAACCATCCGCGTCAGGATCGCTTTGCCCTTAGCGCTAGCCACATCAAGCCCGATGTCGCGTTTGTTCCGGTTAAGCGCGATGAATTGCGCATTCGTCTCGCCGTCCACATGGAAGTGATCATTAGGCCGGGACCAATCACCCGCTGGCCGTTCCACCTTGATGACATTGGCACCCATGTCGGCGAGCGTCATGGCGGCGCAAGGCCCAGCCACGCCCTCAGTCATGTCGATGACAGTGATATCACTCAGGATTGGAGCAGGCGGGTTCTGCATAATCGGCCTCAATTCTCGCCGTTCAAGAATGCTGTCGTTAGGGCGACCACCGCATCGGTGCGTGTTTCCGGCAACATATGCCCGCCGCCGTCCAGTGGTTCATAGCGGGCACCGGGGATGCATTCGGATATTTCTTGGCCGAACCACGCAGGCATCAGCTGATCGTCCGCGCCTGTAATGATGAGCGTCGGTTTCGTGATCGCTGGCGTCAGGGGGCGGCTATCGAATGCTAGGATGGCTCCGAGCCGACCCGCGATTTTGTCTGCATCCTGTTGCTGGGCGTCTGTGACCTGCTGCGCAAACCCGGCGGCATGGGCGCGGCGATAGTCTGGCGGGAACAGCAGGCTGGCATTGAAGTGGGCATAGTCTTGTCGCTGTCTCTTATACACATCTGACGCTGCCGACGAATAGAGAGGTGTAGAT
>CAJXVF010000115.1 GCA_913060845.1 uncultured Alphaproteobacteria bacterium
CTCTCTATTCGTCGGCAGCGTCAGATGTGTATAAGAGACAGTTCCCGCATCCATCCCCCGCAGCTTTGCAAACTCCAGCGGTCTATTCTTGGGTGAGGCGTTTAACGGGATCGGCGCACGGCCCGGCATGGCACTTTATGGGCTGAACCCAACACCTACGCAGCCGAACCCAATGCGCCCCGCTGTAAACCTACAAGTCCGCATACTACAGACACGCGTTTTGGGCCGAAATGAGAGTGTGGGCTATGGCGCAACAACTTCCGCCAAAGCCGGTGCGCGCATCGCGGTGATTGCAGCAGGGTATGCGGATGGGCTACATCGCTGTATCGGCGGCGATGGTCGCGTTTGGATCAATGGTGAAGCGGCACCCATTCTAGGCCGCATATCCATGGATTTGATTGCGTTCGATGTCAGCCATATGCTGGAAAGTCAAGTTGTTCCTGGGGGTTGGGCCGAAGTGATCGGACCGCATCAAAGCGCAGATGATCTTGCCGCCGTTGCAGGCACGATTGGTTATGAAATTCTGACAAGTCTGGGTGCCCGCTATGAGCGCCGTTACCTGCCCGCAATGCCGGAGATATCCGCTTGAACCCGCTTGCTAGCATTGGTGCCGTTGTCCTTGCGTTTTTCACAGCGACTGGACGTGTCGCGATTTTCGCCGGACGCGCGCTGTATCACGTCGTAACGCCGCCCATGCATTTCCGACAGATGCTCAGGCAGTTGGTCGATGTTGGCTATTACTCGCTGCCCGTTGTTGCGCTGACAACGCTGTTCAGCGGCATGGTGCTGGCACTTCAAAGCTATACCGGGTTTGCCCGCTTTTCCGCTGAAGGCGCTGTCGCCAGCGTCGTTGTCCTTTCCATGACCCGCGAACTGGCCCCCGTGCTGGCTGGGTTAATGGTTGCAGGCCGGGTTGGAGCTGCAATGGCCGCCGAAATCGGCACCATGCGCGTTACGGAACAGATCGACGCGCTGTCCACACTCTCCACCAACCCGATGAAATATTTAGTAGCACCCCGCATCATCGCTGGCGTGCTAACGCTGCCATTGCTGGTGCTGGTTGGCGATATCATTGGTGTGATGGGCGGATATTTGGTCGGCGTATATCGGTTGGATTTCAATCCATCCGCTTATGTGCAGCAGACCTGGGCTTTCGTTGAAACGCTGGATGTCATGTCTGGCCTCGTCAAAGCAGCCGTCTTTGGATTTATCGTAACGCTGATGGGCTGCTATCACGGCTATAACAGTCGCGGCGGCGCGCAAGGCGTTGGCATCGCGACGACGAACGCGGTCGTATCCTCAGCCATCCTTATCCTCGTCGCGAACTACGTGCTGACAGAAAGCTTCTTCAACAAATGAGCAGCGAACCCAAAATATCGTGCGAAGATGTGCATCTGGCGTTTGGCCCGAAGCAGGTGCTGCGTGGCGTAGACCTCGCCGTAGATCCCGGCGAGTCTCTCGTCATCATCGGTGGATCAGGTTCTGGCAAGTCCGTACTGATCAAGACCGTGCTCGGCATTACCCGTCCAGATAAAGGTGTCGTCGCAGTTGACGGTGAGGATATCGTCGGCGCCTCCGCCCGCCTGCGCAATACCGTAAACGCCAAGATCGGCATGCTATTCCAGGGCGGTGCATTATTTGACAGCTTGCCCGTTTGGGAAAATGTCGGCTTCGGCTTGATCCAATCCGGCGCAATGGACCGCCAGCAAGCGCGCGTCAAAGCCATCGATACCTTGGCCAGGGTTGGCCTGGACGAACATGTCTCGACACTGTTGCCGGTAGAGCTTTCCGGCGGCATGCAGAAGCGCGTCGCCCTTGCCCGCGCCATCGCAGATGAGCCGGAAATCATCTTCTTCGATGAGCCCACAACCGGTCTCGATCCGATCATGAGCGACGTCATCAATAAGCTGATTGTTGAATGCGTGCGTGATCTAGGTGCCACCGCCGTTACCATCACCCACGATATGCGAAGCGCACGCACAATCGCTGACAAAGTCGCGATGATCTACGAAGGCCGCATTATCTGGATTGGCGGTGTTAAAGACCTAGACGCGCCAGATCATGAGATGGTGGACCAGTTCGTTCATGGTCGCGCGGAAGGGCCAATTCAGATGGCCGTCCGGCGCTAGCGCGGAATGGCCAAAAGTAACAGCCAATTCGTATGTCAGTCCTGCGGCAGCGTCACCCGGCGCTGGTCAGGCAAGTGCGAGAACTGCAGCGAATGGAACTCCATCGTTGAGGAAGCGCGGCCTGAATCCGTGCCTGTTGGCGGCAAAGCGACCGCCGCCCGCCGCAACCGCCCAGGCGCTCGCTCCCTCGAACTCGAATCGCTAGCCGGTCGCGGACCACCTGCCCCACGCACGCCTACTGGCCTCGCAGAATTTGACCGTGTCTTGGGTGGTGGATTGGTGCGCGGCGGCACCGTTCTGCTAGGCGGCGATCCTGGCATTGGTAAGTCGACACTGCTGCTTCAGGCGCTTGGCGCTGTCGCCAAATCTGGCCGGGAAGTCATCTATGTCTCAGGGGAAGAAGGCGCGGACCAGATCCGCGACCGTGCAGACCGCCTAGGTCTTGCAGATGCGCCCCTGCTTCTGGCTACGGCGACTTCCACAGACGCGGCAGCAGCAACCATCGTCAACACGCCCAATCTGGCGCTGATCGCCATTGATTCCATCCAGACCATGTATGTTGAGGGCGTCGAGTCGGCGCCTGGATCCGTCGCGCAGGTCCGCGCATCGGCCCAATTGCTGATCGCGGCAGCCAAGCGTTCTGGCGCATCGCTGCTACTCGTTGGCCACGTAACGAAGGACGGCGCAATCGCTGGCCCCCGTGTGCTGGAGCATATGGTCGACGCTGTATTGTATTTCGAAGGCGATACCAGCCAGCACTACCGCATCCTCCGCGCTGTCAAAAACCGCTTCGGACCAGCAGATTCGCTCGGCGTGTTTGAGATGACGGGCCTTGGTTTGGCTGAAGTACCAAACCCTTCCGCCCTTTTCGTCGGTGAACGTGAAGGCCGAGAGCCTGTCACAGGATCTGCTGTGTTCGCGGGCTTCAGGGGTGCCAGGCCATTGCTGGTGGAAGTACAGGCGCTGGTCGGCGCGCCCGGACCAGCCTCGCCGCGCCGTGCAGTCGTTGGCTGGGATTCAGCCCGTCTCGCCATGACGCTTGCCGTGCTTGAAACCCGCGCCGGGCTGCCATTTTCCGGGCGAGATGTATTTTTGTCTGTCGCAGGCGGACTTCGAATCGATGAGCCTGCTGCTGATCTCGCAGCCGCCGCAGCGCTGGCCTCCGCACTGCTAGAACGGCCCACGCCGAAGGACTGCGTGTTTTACGGCGAGTTGGCGCTCTCCGGCGAAGTTCGGCCCGCACCTCAAGCTGACGCGCGGCTAAAGGAGGCTGAACGCTTGGGCTTTAGCCGTGCCGCTGCACCAGGGGACGCCAAGATGAAAGGCGTCAAGGTAGAGAAGATCAAACGTGTGGATGACTTAGTGACGCTTCTGGCCGCACAGCCCTTGCTTCGCGCGCCGAAACCGGCAGATTGGCCGGACGACGAGTCCTAAATCCCGCATCCTGAAATCTCGCGGCTGATATCCACACTTTGGATGAGGCTGCCCTGCTGATGGATGAACAATCCGGGCGTTCTAAACATGATGGATGGCGGCATTCATACTCTTGATATCATCGTAGCAGGCGTTATCGCTGCAAGCGCTATTTTGGCGTTTCTGCATGGTTTCGTGCGTGAAGTTTTATCAATCGGCACTTGGGTTGGGTCAGGCGCTATCGCTGTCGCCGGGTACCCCTATATGCGGGAGCTGACAGGCTCCTACATCCCCTCGCCATTGATTGCAGACGTGGCCGCAGGCGCGCTCTTGTTCGTTGGCGCATTCCTGATCCTGTCGATCGTCGCCCGGTGCATTGGCCGCGCGCTGGAAAGCGCAGAGGGATTGAGCGCGCTCAACCGATCATTCGGTTTGCTTTTCGGCTTGGCCCGTGGCGGCCTAATCGTAACCGTGGCCTATCTCGCATTCTCCTGGACTGTCCCACAACAGGACCATCCTGAATGGGTGACAGAAGCGAAAACGACACCGCTCATTAAAGAGTTCGCTACTGCTATCGAATCAATGCTACCACCTGAGTGGCGCGCCAAAGGCCAAGATGCCGCGCAGTCCGCAAAGGATATTGCGGACACTGCGGACAACACCCGCCGCCTGTCGGCACCTCAACCGACGCAAAACGGCGGTCAGCAGCCTATTGGCGGTAGTAGCTACGAAGAGCGCGAACGGAAGAGACTCGACGACCTCATCCGTAACCAGCAATAGTACCCGCTTGAACGCCGTCTGCCGGAGACCAGCCCCATGCAATCCCCCGAAGACCAGGACGTGCTTCACCAGCAATCCGAGACCTACGATGATGATCGCATGCACGAAGAATGCGCGATCTTCGGGGTGTGGAACGCGACAGGTGCTGCGAAGCTGACAGGCCTTGGCCTGCATGCACTGCAGCATCGCGGTCAGGAAGCCAGCGGCATCGTCTCCTATGATCGATCCGAAGGCCGCTTCTATTCGCGCCGCGGGCGTGGGCATGTGGAGCGCGTGTTCGGCAATCCAGACCGTATGGAAGGCCTGAAAGGCGGCGGCGCTATTGGCCATAACCGCTACGCCACCACCGGCGAGGATATGATCGGCAACATCCAGCCGTTGTTCGCGGAATTTGAGTTTGGCGGCTTTGCCGTTGCCCATAACGGCAATCTCACCAACGCTATGTCGATCCGCAAGCGATTGGTTAGTGACGGCTCGCTATTTCAATCCACGAATGACACCGAAGTCATCATCCATCTGATTGCGCGCAGTGTGCGGAATACGCTGGTCGAGCGCGCGATTGACGCCCTACAGCAGCTAGAAGGTGCCTATTCACTGGTCGCCCTATCCCGCAAGAAGCTCATCGGCGTGCGCGATCCCATGGGTGTGCGTCCCTTGGCACTTGGCCGCCTGCCGGGAACGGATGGCAAAGAGGACGCATGGGTGCTGTCCTCAGAAAGCTGCGGCTTCGACATGATAGGTGCCAAGTTTGAGCGCGAGATTGAGCCCGGTGAGATGGTTGTGATCGACGACCAAGGCATCGAGAGCTTTAGGCCCTTCCCACAAGCCCGTCCGCGCCCCTGCATTTTTGAACACATCTATTTCGCACGGCCCGACAGCGTCATCGGTGGACGTTCCGTCTATGAGTCCCGCAAAAGTATTGGCCGTGAGCTGGCCCGGGAATCTCACCCATCCGGTGGTATCGACGTTGTCGTTCCGGTGCCGGATTCTGGTGTTCCTGCCGCCCTTGGCTATGCCAATGAGGCTGGCGTTCCGTTCGAGCTAGGCATTGTCCGCAGTCACTATGTTGGACGAACGTTTATTCAGCCCAACCAATCAATCCGTGATCTATCTGTAAGAATGAAACACAGCGCCAACGCCGAAGTTCTGCGCGGCAAAAAAGTGGTTCTGGTGGATGATTCCATCGTACGCGGCACCACATCCGCCAAGATTGTCGACATGGTCCGCAGGGCCGGAGCGGCAGAAGTCCATATGCGCATTTCCAGCCCGCCGACCGTCAATCCATGCTTCTACGGCATTGATACCCCGGACACGAAAGAGCTGATCGCCGCCAACTACACTGTGGCCGAAATCGCTGCGAAAATCGGTGCAGATAGCTTGGCCTACGTCTCGACAGACGGCCTCTACCGCGCCATGGGCGAAGAACAGGGCCGTATCAATGACCGCCCGCAATATTGCGACGCTTGCTTCACCGGCGCATATCCCAATCGGTTGGTTGATAAAGATGCCGGGCTCGTCGGCGCGCTTTCTGGTCGTCCAATTGAGCAGGCTGCCGAATGAACGATAATCCCAGGCTACAAGGCCGCATCGCACTCATTGCAGGCGCATCACGCGGCCTTGGTGCCGCCGCTGCCGAAGCCCTTGCCGCAGAGGGTGCCCATGTGATCCTCGTCGCGCGCACCCAGGGTGCCCTTGAAGCGCTGCATGATCGGATCGTCAGCGCAGGCGGTAAGGCCACCATAGCCCCCGTTGATCTGACAGACGGCGACGCATCAGACCGTTTGGCGCTTGGCATTGCTGATCGATTTCAGCGCCTGGATATCCTGGTGCAAACGGCGGCGATCCTGGGCGTGCTTTCTCCCATCGCCCACGTCCCGCCTGAGACCTTTGAGAAAACGCTCGCCGCCAATGTCACGGCTCACTGGCGTTTGATCCGCAATTTTGACGCGTTGCTAAAGCGCTCAACCGGCGGCCGTGCCATTATCGCAACATCAGGTGCGGCAGCCGGCGGTTTGGCGTATTGGGCACCATACGCCGCCAGCAAAGCCGCGCTCGAAGCCATGGTTTCCTGCTGGGCTGAAGAGGTCCGGCACACCAATGTTCGCGTTAATTTGATCGACCCCGGCGTCATGGCCACAGGCCTCCGCGCCGAAGCTTTCCCCGGCGAAGACCCAGCAACCTTACGCAAACCAGAAGCCATCACCCCGATGATCGTGGATCTAGCGCTGCCAGAATTAGAGCTGCACGGGCAGGTTATGCGGGCGGGCTAATCGTCTTTAGCGTTATCAGGCACCCCAAATACATTTGCCATACTGACCTCCCCTGATCCGCGACGGAGGGGTTGTTGCTGGGTTGGTGCTGGTGCCCAGCCGGTTAGGAAGATAATTTCGAAGGGGATGTTGATGCGGCCGTCTGGGCCTGTGGCTTTCTCTTGCAGCAGTTGCAGTGCGCGCATCAGGACCGCGCGGCGGAGGGGGCGGCGGCTGCGTTCATGCAGGATGTTCGTTTCCGCCATGCTGCGCAGGTCCTGGAGCAGCTTGAACGGGTTGGCGTAGGACACGGTGATCGTTTCCGTATCAGCGACGGGCAGTGCGAACCCAGCGCGTTGCAACAGACCTGCAGCATCACGGATATCAATCGTCGGCGCGATATGGGGGGATACTGGCGCATCCAGTGCCGCCTCAGCCTCCAGGAATGCAAGCCGGAGCGGGTTCAATGCTGTCTCTTATACACATCTCCGAGCCCACGAGACCTCTCTACATCTCGT
>CAJXVF010000116.1 GCA_913060845.1 uncultured Alphaproteobacteria bacterium
CACCGGCATGATCCCCACCGCACCCGGGTTCTTGGAATATCTGCGTGAAGCGACCAGTGCTGCCGGCGCTCTCCTGATCTTTGATGAGGTCGTAACCGGCTTCAGAGTGTCCCCCGGCGGTGCCCAGGCGGCCCTTGGGGTCACCCCTGACCTTGCGACGTTCGCGAAGATTATTGCAGGCGGCTTGCCCGGCGGTGCCGTTGTCGGCAAGGCGGACATCTTTGACCTGTTGGACTTCCAAAAAGCCCGTGCTGGCGGGTTCGAAAAAATCGGCCATCAAGGCACGTACAATGCCAACCCCGTAGCAGCCGCAGCCGGTATCGCCGCACTCACGATTATCGCCGAAACCGATGCCTGCGCGAAAGCAAACGCCTATGGCGATGCAATGCGCGATGGCTTGAACACAGTCATCCGCGAGGCTGGCGTACCCTGGGCTGCATATGGCGAATATTCTGCCGTCCATGTCTTCACGGACCCGGAAGGCCGAGGCGACATCTCCCCCGACAATTTTGACCCCATGGCGATGCCGTTTATGGAGCTGAAAGGCAACAATGCGGAAGCTGTGCGGAAACTCCGCCTCGCAATGCTGGTCAATGGTGTGGATATGACTGGCTGGCCCGGTGGCACAATTTCCGCCACCCATGGCGATGCCGAATTATCTGAGACGTTGACAGCATTTCGAACTGCCCTTGGCTTGCTCCAGGAAGAAGGCGCGATCTAACGAATGGCAGGCAGTTCTGCGCGACAGTTTGATGCCGCAATCATAGGCGGTGGCATCGCTGGCGCTGGCCTCGCCTACTTCCTTGGGCAAGGCCAGCGCGTGGTGCTCCTGGAGCAGGAATCTGCGCTGGGGACACATACGACAGGGCGATCAGCCGCGCTCTATACCCAGGCATACGGAAACGCCGAGATCCGCGCCCTGACGGTTGCCTCAAAAGCGTTCTTTGATGCGCCGCCCGCTGGGTTTGCGTCATACCCGCTGCTGACGCCAAGGGGCGTATTGCTAATTGGCAGGACGGACCAGCGGGAGGCAGTCGAACGCGAAGTGGTGGCTGCGCAAAAACTAACACCGCATGCGAGGCTCGTATCAGGAAGTGAGGCCGTCGCCCTCTCTCCTGCCCTAAAGCCAACCTACATTGATGCTGCTTGCTACGAGCCCGATGCAATGGACATCGACGTCGATGCCATGATGCAAGGCTATCTTGCAGGCGCACGGCAAAATGGCGTTGAAGTATGGATGGACGCTGCGGTAACGGATATCAAAGAGCGCAATAGCGGTTGGCGGTTGGAGACAGCCAAAGGACCAATCGACGCTGGCATAATCGTCAATGCATCAGGCGCATGGACCACCCCGATCGCCGCAATGGCTGGCGCGCGGGCGATCAAAGTCACGCCAAAGCGACGCACGACCTTTCTGGTGACGGCTCCGGAGATTTCCAGCTTCGCCAGTTCTGCAGCGACAATCGACGTTGACGAGCAGTTCTATTTCAAGCCGGATGCGGGATTGGCCCTGCTCTCTCCCGCCGATGAAACACCCGTTGAACCTCGTGATGCGTTCGCGGAAGAAATCGATATCGCCATAGGTGCCGATCGCGTTCAGACAGCGGCAAACATTCCGATCAACCACATCAATCATAGCCGCGCGGGATTACGTTGCTTCACAGACGACAAAACACCTGTCGTCGGCTTTGATGATGATGCGCCAGGGTTCTTTTGGCTGGCAGGGCAAGGTGGCTACGGGATTCAGACCTCTCCTGCCATGAGCATGCTTGCTGCTGCACTGATCAATGGCCAAAATGTACCAGGGCAATTGCAGGACCGAGGGATCGATCTAACGGCACTCAGTCCAGCAAGGTTCAGTGCCAATGAAACTCGCTGAAAACTTCAAGCGGCCTGCGTTCTGTCATCCGTTCACGCGCCCGGTCTGCATACCCGATGCCAATTCCAATAGTGATCTCTTCGTCAGATGCCATAGCAAAGCTCGGCTCTATGCAAGCCTCAAGGCCTTGGAAGTCACCAATAACGCAAGCGCTCATGGCAAAAGCATTCGACGCCAAGATAATGTTATTGACGAAACAGCCATGGTCCAACCACTGTTCCCGTGTGGCATTGCGATCAATCGTGCACAACAAACCAACCGGTGCCTCTTAGAAGCGTAAACCGCCACGCCTAAGCGCGCCATCATCAATGCAGGCAGCACGAATCAGGCGCCCAACGTGGCGGCACCTCTGCAGCACGGGCCTCACCAGTCGCCGCAATATTCACAAGGTCTGCGAGCGCGTCTTCAGCGAATACTTTAACACGCCAAGGTTGACTATTGCGAATGCTTGGCGCCCGGCAGGCATTCTTAAGAATGCTCTCAATCTGCGCCCTTGTCGGCCGGCGCGCGCTGAAAGATCTTACGGTTCTCCGCGTAGTGATGGCGTCCAAAACATGCATTGTGCAGCCTTTACCGTGAATGCGGGTCGGCTTGTCGAGCCATAACCGGCAGGTATCACAAATCACTTGTGTTATGAAAGGTTATCTCGATGAGCGTCAAGGCAATATTATGGGACTTCGGCGGTGTCATAACAGCAAGCCCGTTTGAAGGGTTTGCCCGTTATGAGCAAGCGGCAAACCTGCCTGAAGGCTTCATTCGTAAAGTTAACACGATCAACCCGGACGCGAATGCCTGGGCACGCTTTGAGAGAAGCGAAATTGACCGAGATGGTTTCATTGCCGCCTTTGAGGATGAGGCGAAAGCATTGGGGCAGACAGTATCGGGAGAGGCCGTGCTGGCAGGCCTTATGGGCGCGCCCCGCCCAATCATGGTGCAAGCGCTCGAGCGCGTTAAAGCAAACTATCCAATTGCCTGCCTCACGAACAATGTCGCGCGGATGCCACGCCCTCCGGAACAAGAAGCGGAAATTGAGCGGATTATGGGCCTATTCAGCCATGTGATCGAATCCAGCAAGATTGGCAGCCGAAAGCCTGAAAAGCGCTTTTACGAATATGCGCTTGAAACGGTTGGCGTTGAAGCTGGCGAAGCCGTGTTCCTGGATGATCTCGACGTTAATCTGAAATCTGCCCGCGAAATGGGCATGGCAACGATCAAAGTCGTTGAGCGTAAGAAAGCGCTTGAGGACCTTGGTCGGATCATCGACATGGACCTTATTTCTGATTAGTGCTCGCAGTTACAGCTTGACGAATGACTACGACGAGCCATGATCAAGCAATCCCTATTCCTTTAAATTCAGGACCCTATCGCCATGATGGATAGTGCCGCCATTACCCCAGTTACCGCTGAAGATGAACAGCAAATTCTGGATGCGATTGATAAGTTTTTAGACCGCGATGTTCGGCCATATGTCATGGATATCGAGCATGCGGATGAATACCCGACAGATATGGTCGAGGGCATGAAGGCGCTTGGTCTATTTGGTGCAATCATCCCACAGGAATACGGCGGTCTCGGCCTGCCAACAACCACATATGCCCGCATTGTCGAGCGCGTATCGGAAGTATGGATGTCTCTCTCCGGCATCTTTAATTCGCATTTAATCATGTGTTCAGCCGTTATTCGCCATGGCACCGAAGACCAGAAGCGTGAATGGCTGCCAAAGCTGGCGACCGGTGAAATCCGTGGCGGCTTGGCGCTGACTGAGCCCAATTGTGGAACTGATCTGCAAGCAATCCGCATGACGGCGAAACGCGATGGCGATGATTATGTCGTCAACGGCACCAAAACTTGGATATCCAACGGCATCCACGGCACTCTCTTCGCACTTCTTGTGAAAACTGACCCGAACGCCAGCCCCCGCCACGCTGGTACCAGCTTATTTCTAGCTGAAAAGGGTCCTGGCTTCACTGTGTCCCGCAAGCTAGAGAAACTTGGCTACAAGGGCATCGATTCCGCTGAATTGCTGTTTGAAGATTTCCGCATCCCTGCTGACCGGCTGATCGGCCTTGAGGAAGGCAGAGGCCTTCGCCACGCCCTAGGCGGCCTGGAACTTGGCCGCATTAACGTAGCGGCCCGCGGCGTCGGCGTTGCCTCTGCTGCGATGAAGGAAGCCGTTAAGTACAGCCAGCAGCGGGAAACCTTCGGCAAGCCGATCTGCGAACATCAGTCCATTCAGATCAAGCTTGCCGATATGGCGACACAGGTCGAAGCCGCGCGTCACCTAACGATGGCGGCAGCAAAGGCATTCGATAGCGGCGAGCGCTGCGACATGGAAGCCGGTATGGCCAAGCTCTTCGCCACAGAGGCTGCCGTTCATAACTCCATGGAGGCCATGCGCGTTCACGGCGGCTACGGGTACTCCAAAGAATTCCCGGTGGAGCGCTTCTACCGGGATGCGCCTCTGCTCGTTATTGGCGAAGGCACCAACGAGCTGCAGAAAATTCTAATCGCGCGTCAACTCGTCGAACGGAACCCCGCCTAAATGCTGCGTCCCCTGGAAGGTGTTCGCATCATCGCCGTTGAGCAGTACGGCGCCGGCCCGCACGGCACCATGCAATTGGCGGATTTGGGCGCTGAGGTCATTAAGGTCGAAAATGCGGGTGATGGCGGTGATGTCGGAAGGCATGTCCGACATCCGAATGAGACGCTGCCTACAGGCGATAGCCTGTTCTTCCAGTCATTCAATCGCAATAAGCGATCCATCAAGCTCAATCTGAAATCGGCTGATGGGCAAGAGGTTCTGCGAAAGCTCGCGGCAGGTGCCGATGGCGTTTTCAACAATCTGCGCGGGGACTTACCGGATAAACTTGGCCTGACATACGAAGACTTGAAGGCCGTCACCCCTCAGATTGTTTGCGTTCATTTATCAGCCTATGGCCGGAATAATGAACGTGCGGCATGGCCAGGTTATGACTACCTAATGCAGGCCGAGTGTGGCTATCTCTCCGTCACCGGCGAGAAAGGCGGTCCACCGTCTCGCATGGGGTTATCGATCGTCGATCTCTCAACCGGCGTTCAGGCTGCACTCGCACTTGCTTCTGGTATTCTAGGAGCCCGCGCGAGTGGCCTGGGCGGCGATTATGATGTCAGCCTCTATGACACGGCGATGACCAACCTCTGCTATGTCAGCGCTTGGCATATGACGCTTGGCGAGACTGTTGGACGGGAAAAGCGGTCCGCACATCCCAATCTCGTGCCAAGCCAGCTTTATAAAACCAAAGACGGCTGGATTTTTCTTATGTGCAATAAGGAAAAATTCTGGCCCATCTTGTGTGAGAAAATTGGACGCCCCGATTGGGGTACGGACGCGCGGTTTAAGGATTTCCAGGCCCGTCTCGCCCACCGCGACCTCATTACGGACTATTTGGACGAGGCCTTGTCTGAAAAGACGACGGACGAATGGATGGCGCTGTTCGAAGGCGTGGTCCCTGGTGCACCAGTTTATGATGTCGGTCAGGCGCTCGACAGCCCGTTCACACAATCAACCGGCCAAATCGTAGAGCTGAATACTCCGTCTGGTATGGCAGTGAAGACAATTGGTCCCGCCATCCGCCAACCGGGCGTGCCACCAAGAGCAGAAGCCGCACCTGCGATAGCAGCAGACCAGCGAGATATTCTAACCGGCCTTGGTTATACGGATGCTGAAATTGCGAGCATGGAGGCGGCTGGCGCTTTATGATCAATTTCGCTGATTAGAGGCCCCATAAAAAAGGCCGGGAAAGGCAGTGCAACCACCCTTCCCGGCCCATTCTTATATATTTGAAGTTTTAGCGGTTGCGTGCGTCAGCAATCGCATCAACGACCTGGGAAGCTTCATCTGCGCTCAGGCCATGGTGAACCGGGATGGCTAGAATGGTCTCTGCCAGCTGCTCCGTGACGGCCAGTGTTTGCTTGCCAAACTTGGCTTCATAGACGGGCTGCTGATGCATGCCGCGTGGATAATGCACGCCATTCTGAACGCCACGCGCTTTCAAGCGCTCGCCCAATACATCCCGGCCGCAGCCAAAGTCTTTTTCATAAACCAGAATGCAGTACTGATGCCAAGCATGCTGGCCATTCAGCGTCGTCGCCTGCGGCTTGATGCCTGCGATCTGGCCAAGACCAGCATTCAGGATATCCGCGTTGCGGCGACGTGTGGCAACCATGTCGTCGAGGCGCTTGAGCTGCTCACGACCAATGGCCGCTTCGACATCTGTCATGCGGTAGTTCAGGCCAAGCTCGGTGTGATAATATTTGCCAGCCATGCCATGGCTGCGGAACAGGCGCATTTTGGCGTTCAGCTCAGCGTCATTACAGATGGTCATGCCGCCTTCGCCAACGAACATGTTATTGGACGGATAGAACGAGTAGCAAACGACATCATCCCAGCTACCAACGTCTTTGCCGTCATAACCAGCACCATGAGCCTGCGCCGCATCCCAGACGATCTTCAAGTCATGCTTGCGCGCGAACCCTTCAACTGCCGGGCGGTCACAAGGATTACCAAACAGATGGACCGGGGCGATGGCTTTGGTCCGCGAGGTGACCTTGCTCTCAGCGTCGGCCAAATCAATCAAGAACGTGTCCGGATCAACATCAACGAATACCGGCTTGCCGCCAGCCATAGAGACCATGCTCGCCGTCGCGATAAACGTGAATGAAGGGCAAAGCACTTCGTCGCCCGGCTCCAACATCGACATATATGGCAGGTGCAGTGCGGAGGACCCGCTGGAGGAGGTCATGCCATGTTTGGCTCCAACATGTGCCGCGAATTCTTCCTCAAACGCGTTGCACTGTGGGCCCTGACGAAGGCCGCCAGATTTCAGAACCGCAATGGCGGCTTCAATTTCGTTATCAGTCAGCTTAATCTCAGCGATGCCGATCATCGGTTTCTCCTGGGAACTACGCGAGTGAATTAGAAGGAATTAAAGGCTGGCGTGCAGGCTCTCAACCGTGCGCATGAGGGCGACGGCATCCCCGAGCGCACCACGGTCTGGCGCTTGCCGGGTTAGGATGGCTTCAAGGAATGCCGCAGATTGGCCGATATATAAATCGGCATTGCCACCAAGCTCCGTCTGGCCCTTTTCGAACCCGCCGCGGGGCGTGTCGATTGGAGCAGCCCCCCTGAAGTGGTCCACCCATAGGGATAGTATTTATCCCATCA
>CAJXVF010000117.1 GCA_913060845.1 uncultured Alphaproteobacteria bacterium
GGCTCGGAGATGTGTATAAGAGACAGCCTAAGTCCATGCGTGATAGCTCGAGCATTTGATCGATCTTGTTCACCAGCCGACGGCCGGATGAAACAATAATTTCTGCGTAGTCGCCGATTTCGTTTCCCGATGCAGCAGGCAGCATTTCGCCAAACCCAATGACGGCGTGGAGGGGCGTGCGCATTTCATGGGAAAGTCTTGCGATGAATAAGGATTTCGCCTTGGACAGGCGCTCCGCCTCATCCTTTGCCTCAAGCAATGTATCCTCAATGGCCTTATGCTTTGAGACATCGATACAAGCGAGCGTAAACCCGCCTGTTTCAAGTGGTCTAATACGTGCCTCAAGGACACCGTCGCCATTCGGTTTGATCACCTCGATAGCGCGGCCTCTACGATCATTGGCCTGCTGGAAAATTTGGTACACCACCTTCTGAATCGTGTCGTCATCTGCATCGGGCGACGCGGCTAGTTCGGCCATGCGCCTGTTCCACATGACGATCTTGTCATCGACATCAAATGCCGCCATGCCAACGTCAGTCGACTCAAGCGTTGCCGTTAGCATTTCGGATTTCTGTGAGAGGTCGCGCCGCGTTGAGGCTGCGGCCACTGCATAACGGATGGCTTTTTCCATGATGCCGGGCGAGATGCGATCTTTCACGAGATGATCGACTGCACCCGCTTGCATCGCCGCGTAATCAATTTCCCGATCGGTATACCCAGTCAGTAGAATGAAAGGCGTGAAAAAGCCGGCCTTTATCGCTGACTGAACAATCTCCACGCCCGTCACGCCGCCGACATGATAATCGACCAATACCACGTCATATTTGTCGTATGGCAAGCTGCCTGCGACGGCGGCCATGCCGTCGCGTTCCCAGGTGACCTCGTAGCGCACGTCAATAACTTCCTGGATGCAATCAAGCGTCAGAAGATAATCATCTTCATCATCAGGAAGTGAATAGGCGGTTGCATGAGATGTCTTTGTGTTCTGGGTGGGAAAGTTAGGCGGCGGCGCTTGTGCGCTCGTCGAACTGAGACGGCAGTTGCACGATCTCAATCCAATAGGATGTGACAACCTGGGCAACCCGCAACAGGCCTTCAAACGTCACTGGCTTTGTGATGAATGAATTCACGCCAAGGCCATATGTCCGCAGAATGTCTTCTTCCTGCTTAGACGTGGTCAGCACGACGACAGGGATCTGTGTGCCAATGCGGGGTTTGCCTTGATACGCTTCAGCGCTTCGCGACCATCCATGCGCGGCATGTTTAGATCCAGCAGGATCAAACCAGGGCGGGGCGCTTCGGCACCACCTTCATACTTGCCTTGATGCTGAAGATATTCGAGCAATTCTTCACCGTCCTCGACGAAACGAACATCGTTCGCCAGCCGGTTCTCCTCAAATGCCTCATCGATCAGCATACGATCGTCGGGATCATCGTCGGCGACAAGAATTGTGATCAGTTTGCCATTGGTCGTCATCGTAATTCTCCTCAGCGCTGTTAAGCGGCTTGGTGTTCTTGTGTCTGTGTAATCGGCAGGTAAATCGTGAAGGTCGAGCCGACATCTGGCTCGCTTTCGGCAACGATCAAGCCGCCATGGCGCTCAACAATCTTGCGGACTGTCGTCAGGCCAATGCCTGTGCCTTCGTAGTCACCGCGGCCATGCAGACGTTGGAAGATTGTGAAAATCTGATCGACATATTTCATGTCGAAGCCAATGCCGTTATCCTGGATAACAAACTCCGCCATCATGCCAACAGACATAAGCTGGGCCGGGCGTTTTTCGCCTTTTGCCAGAACACGACCGCTAACAGAGACCTGCGGTGCTTCATCAGGTTTCCGGTACTTAATCGCGTTGCCAATAATATTCTGGAAGAGCTGGCGCATCTGGAGCTGATCAGCGTCGATCTGGGGCAGGGCGTCGACATGAACCTCACCGCCAGATTCTTCGATGCTGACAGACAGGTCGCCAACGACCTCTGACACGATTGTATCAATACTTGTTGCCTCAAACGGGCGTGCCTTCGTCGTGACACGTGAGTAGCTCAGCAGGTCGTTGATGAGTTTGCGCATCCGACCCGCGGCATTCTGCATCCTATCGATGCATTGGCGACCATCGTCATTCAGATGTTCACCTGAGCGGCGGCGAAGCCGGTCACCAAAAGCTTCGATCTTACGCAGTGGTTCCTGCAGATCATGGGACGCGACGGAGGCGAAGCTTTCCAGCTCTTTGTTCGAACGCTGTAGCGCTTGTTCGTGCGCTTTGATTTCGGTCACGTCTGCGCAAAGCAAGACGATCTGGCCTTCTTCAGTGTGATGTTGTTTCAGCAGAACCCAGCCACCATTTTCCAGCCGGCGTTCACCAGCCCAATCATCTGCCGGGCCGCTATTCAGGCGCAGGTCGGTTTCGATCTCGACCATGTTTTGGTCGTGGCCCGCCTGAATGAGCATATCAGCTTCAGCGCGAACGAATTCATCGAAGGATGATCCGGGCTTTAGCACATGCTCCAACCCGCTGAACGTTGCGAGAAACAATGCGTTGCAGGTGAGGAGCTGCTGGCGCTCATCATAGAGGGCGACGGCTTCTGGAAGGCTTTCAAGGATAGCGCTACGGACGCGGGCTTCTGCCGCTGCCGCTGCGATCTCAGCTTCCTTGATGCGGGTGGAATCCAGGATGACGCCATCCCAAACAACATATCCGTCTGCTCGCTTTGAGGGGCGGGCGATCGCGTGGGTGAATTTCTTTTGGCCTTCGCGATCGATAATCGTGGCTTCAACATCCCACATGGTCATGTCGCGGGAGGCTTGCACCAAGCGGGCATTGAAATCCTTGCGGTAGTCGGGGCCATATGTATCGAAGAGAGCGCTGGAATTGTTGATGATCTCATCAGGCGAGACGCCGAAAAGGTCTTCTGCTGCCTTGGAGATATAGCTGTAGCGAATTTCGCCTTCTGGGCTAACGGTCCGCTGATAGACGACGCCTGGAATATTATCTGCCAGCGCCGCAAATCGGCGGTCTGCATCATCGAGCGCCTGACGGCTGCGCGTGTGTTCGATTGCGAAACAGGCAAGGCCAGCCAGGCCTTCGAGTAAGCGTTCCTCTAGGCGGCTGGGTGAGCGGGCGGCACGGAAGAAGAATCCGAGCGCGCCATAAGGCTTCTCTGATTCACCGATGAGAGGCTGCGCCCATGCAGCGCGAATGTCATACACCGGGGCCGTTTCGTGGGCCGGGCAGGGGTTCTCATCAGGTATGGAGGCCAGTAGATCTGCGGTGAAGCTTGGTCGGGCTTCTAGCGACGCTGCTGTCAGTGGAAAATCCGCCTGATCAGGCTGTAGCCGCTCCAGTGCATCCCGGTATCCGGGCGGCAGACGCCGGGTTGCGACAAGTACGGGGTCGCCGTTCTCCGCATCCGGTGTGTGAATGCAGCAGAATGCGCCTTCGATAATGGATTCCGATATGTCCGCGACTTTGAACAGCACGCGCTCCAGCGGCGCGCCGCTTAGGATTAGCGACAGGACCTTATTCTGCTGCTTTACGAAAAGTGCAAACCGCTCCTGATTGTCCGCGTCTTGCGACTGCGGCTGTGGCGGCGCGGCCAACTCTAGGCCAATCGCTGTTTCTTTCTGATCTAAGGGCTGCATGCGGTTGGGCATCCAAAATTCGAGGTGGTGATGGGGGCGGAGATATGCGAGAGCAATCCCCGCCCCATTTGTTTGGCCCGCGTTAAGCGTGCCGGTACGTTACTTCGACGAGGAGGTAATCGAAGCGACCCGGAGGTTTCGGACGAGCTTGCCGTCATACCCATAGATGTATGTGGCGCTTTCAAAGAAGTTGAACGGCACCCGGAGGCCGATTTCACGCGCCTTCTTGAAGTTGATGGCAATGTCTGGTGGTGAGACGATGCCGACGCTCATCGAACCAGCAGTTTTGCGTTTTGCCAAAACTTCGCCCGCGTAAATCGCAGCCAGGTGGGCGTTGGATTCAAAGCTGATCCCAATCGATAGAACCGCACTTGCCGGCGTTCCGTTGACAACTTCAGGAACAACACTCAGCACCGGCACGCGATCTGCATGCGCATTAACGGTCTCAATCTCGCAGAACACGGCTGTAGAGCCTGTCATCCAGAACAAGGATCGTTCCAGCGTTGGGTCGCTTTTACGCATCAGCGCTACTGCATCCGCTACGAGCGTCTGCAACTCTGCCTTGGCGTTCTTGGGGTCCGTCAGCGCCATGTCGATGACTTGCAAGCCACGCTGGCGGGCATAGGCCCCCATAGGCTTGGCCTGGGTTTCAACAGCGCTGACATTTCTGCCATCTACCAGGATGCCCATGTTCTTCATGTCCGGAAGGACCTGAGAAATATAGGAGATTTGCACTTCAACCGGCATGTTCAGGGACGTTAGGGCAAAGTTGGTGCTGGTACCCTGGTCATATCCTTTGGCTTGTCCCAGCAGAACCGGGTCTTTGGAGCAGACGGAAATCACAGGCAGCTTGCCACCCTGATACTTGCCATAAAGCCAAGCCGTTGATTCTGATCCCATGGAAAGAATGAGGTCATACCCATTGCTCTCCGCGTAAGTCAGTGCAGCTTGGCCACGGACATCATCTTTCTTGAAATTGTACGCCAAGACCTCTGTATCCAAGCCCTTAGCGGCAAAGACGGAAAGGATCTGGGTAATTGCGACGTCATAGGCAGAGGAGGGCCGAGGATAGACCGCCATAACCTTCTGCGCGGCGTCACCAACTTTCCGGTCATGCCCGATTACGTGGGCAATATTGGGATCGTCTGGATCACCGACGATGCGCCAGTTTTCTTGGGCGGCAGCACCAATGCGGAACCAGTCATTGTAAGTGTTCGTGACGGCGGCACCTTGCTTGGCTGCTGCAAACGCTGGCGTAGAGAGGAGTAGCGCTGAACCTGCGGCTGCGGCTAGTAGCGCTCGTCGTGTGAGGGTGTTGAACATAAATTAGCTCCCGGATACTTCTGATTCGTGGAATTTTTGTCTGGGCTTAAGGGCGAAGAGGGCGGCCATGATCAGGATGGCGACGCCGATCCAAGCAATCGATTTTCCTGTCGCGATGCCAGTCGCCATGAGTTGCCCAACAACGACAGGGCCAGCGACATGACCGATCCGCTCTAAGAAGCGATAGGTGGCGGTGACAGGTGCAGCGCCGTTCTTGCGGGCCGTAAACGTGCTGGCGACGTGGGTGACGACAGGCGCGTTGACTAGGCCGTGGGCGAGGCCGAGTAGGGCAACCGCAAGGATGATTGCGATAATCGCCATCTGTGCGTTCCCTCCACTGGAGAGAGCTGCGCCGGAGGGGCCGAAGACGCCGATGGCTATCAATGCAATGGCCGAAAGGAAGCTGCCAATCAGCAGGACATCATCCGTGCGCTTTGTACGATCGACAAAGCCGGAGATATAGCCGCTCGATATCAAGACGCAGGCTGCATAGATCATCAGGACCTGCCCGATATCTTCCTGCCGGAATCCACCAGAGGATAACAGTAGGGGTAGGGCACAGATGACGACGCCAGTAAGGACAACTTTGGTCGGCACGCCAACCAGTAGCATCGTCCGCATGAATTCGAGGTCTCGGAACACAGCGGAGAGATCGCGCGCCATCAGCCTGAAGCTTGGCGGCGGCTCCTGGACGGCCGTGGCCGACATGCGCTTACCTGGGACAACGATCAGCGTATAGGCCGCCATTACGAACGCTACGCATGCAGCGACGTTGAACAGGCTTTCCTGGCCAAACGAGTAGAGACCCGATCGCCATGCCAGTGATCATGCCGCCCTGGAAACCATACACAATGATTGCAGCGCCACGGGTTTTCCGCTCCGGTGATGCAACGTCCAGAATGTAGGACTGCACGCCGATAAACAGGATGCCTTGACCAATGCCTGAAAGCGCACGCGCCAAGCAGATCAGTGCGAAATCTGGAGCCGTCGCCAGCAGATAGAGGCCAAGGCCGGATAGGGCCAAACCTGCAAACATCAGCGGCTTTGCGCCAACACGCTGGCTGAGATGGCCTGCGGGGATCAATGAAAGTGCAAACAGCAAATAGTAAATCGTGAACGGCGCTGATGCGTACTCTGACGCGAGGCCGAGCTTGTCTGCCAATTGCGTTATGTATTGCGGTAGGAACGCATAGGACAGGTGTTCCGTCGCGACAGCAATAAAGAATACAGGTTTTACGAGATTCAGGAGGGCGACATCACTCCGCCCTTCAGTTGGGTCAGCGTCATCGTCCTCGCGGCTGGCTCTATCACCGCCGCCCAGTCGCCGCATGGAGCCTGCGATCTGCAGAAAGACGCTCGCCATCAGTGCAGAGGCGATAAACAGCGCCGCGAAGTTCTTAATGCTGCGGATGGATTGGCGCATGACGATGTCGGATGGAATGGCGACAGCAAGCTTAATGTTCCGGCCACCTGGCTGCGACATGTCGGAGATATATTCGTAGTGGTCTGGATTGCTTGTCCACGCTTTCCCAGCAGCTGACCTATCCGTATGGAAGCGAACAATGTCATCAACGATGATCGATGCGTGCGCCATATCAGGGTTCAGTGCCCGATAATCCTGCAGCAGGTCATCAATTCCGTCGATTTCCCAGATATTCAAGCCGAACGCGACGATATTCGCCAAGCGCTGGCCCAATGTATCCGCCATCGACTTAGATTTTGCCTGCGCGCCTTCGGCGTAGAGCGTCACCAGGGTAGCGACGACCAGGCCGGATACGCCGATGAAGCAGGTCGCAAACATCACATGCAACCAGCGCTTGCGGATGGTCATATCCGCGCCAAGGACCGGCGTGGCAACACCGAAGGCGATTGCTGCTAGAAGGGCGGCGAGCATGATCGGCTGAAAACCGTCCCGCACCCTGTCTCTTATACACATCTCCGAGCCCACGAGACCTCTCTACATCTCG
>CAJXVF010000118.1 GCA_913060845.1 uncultured Alphaproteobacteria bacterium
GCTCAGGAAAAGCCACAAGAAGGCGAAATCGTCGCTGCAGGCTCTGGCCGCATCAGCGAAGATGGCGCAGTTCACGCGCTTGACGTGAAAGCTGGCGACAAAATCCTGTTCGGTAAATGGTCCGGCACGGAAGTTAAGATTGACGGCGAAGAGCTGCTGATCATGAAAGAAAGCGACGTCCTCGGCATCGTCGGCTAACGCCGACGCAGCATACAGGCACGGCTAACGCTGACGGCCTGACGGACGACGGAATACCCGAATATCGGGCCAAGACGGTTCTCGTCTTTCTGGTCCGCACTCAAGTTAAAGGAAGAATATCATGGCAGCGAAAGAAGTTCGCTTCGGCTCTGACGCGCGTGACCGCATGCTCAAAGGCGTGAACACGCTTGCAGACGCGGTTAAAGTCACCCTCGGCCCCAAAGGCCGTAACGTTGTGATCGACAAGGCGTTCGGCGCTCCTCGCATCACGAAAGACGGCGTCACCGTCGCCAAAGAAATCGAGCTTGCAGACAAGTTCGAAAACATGGGCGCACAGATGGTTCGCGAAGTCGCGTCCCGCACCAATGACGAAGCTGGCGACGGCACGACCACTGCTACCGTTCTGGCTCAAGCGATTGTCCGCGAAGGCGCTAAGTCCGTCGCTGCTGGCATGAACCCGATGGATCTGAAGCGCGGCATCGACCAAGCGGTCGAAGTTGTTGTTGAGAACCTGAAGAAGCGCTCCAAGAAGGTCAAAGACTCTTCCGAGATTTCTCAGGTCGGCACCATCTCTGCTAACGGCGAAGCCGCTATTGGCCAGATGATTGCTGAAGCCATGCAGAAGGTTGGCAACGAAGGCGTTATTACCGTCGAAGAAGCCAAAAGCCTCGAAACTGAACTCGATGTCGTTGAAGGCATGCAGTTCGACCGTGGCTACCTCTCCCCGTACTTCATCACCAACGCTGACAAGATGATTTGCGAGCAGGAAAGCCCATACATCCTGCTGCACGAGAAGAAGCTTTCTTCTCTGCAGGCGATGTTGCCGGTTCTGGAAGCTGTTGTGCAGTCCAGCCGTCCGCTCCTGATTGTTGCTGAAGACATCGAAGGCGAAGCGCTCGCTACCCTCGTGGTCAACAAGCTGCGCGGCGGCCTGAAGATTGCTGCAGTGAAAGCTCCTGGCTTCGGCGATCGCCGCAAAGCCATGCTCGAAGACATGGCTGTCCTCACGGGCGGCACGGTCATCAGCGAAGATGTTGGCATCAAGCTTGAGAATGTCACACTCGACATGCTCGGCACCGCCAAGCGCGTTTCCATCGACAAAGACAACACGACAATCGTCGATGGCGCTGGCAAAAAGGCTGACATCAAAGCCCGCTGCGGTCAGATTCGCCAGCAGGTTGATCAGACCACGTCCGATTACGACCGTGAAAAGCTGCAGGAACGTCTGGCGAAGCTCGCCGGTGGCGTTGCAGTCATCCGCGTCGGCGGTGGTTCTGAAGTAGAAGTGAAAGAGCGTAAAGATCGCGTCGACGACGCCCTGAACGCAACGCGCGCTGCTGTGGAAGAAGGCATCGTGCCAGGCGGCGGGGCAGCACTGGTCTATGCCGTTAAGGCGCTCGACAAGCTCAAGGGCGACAATGACGACCAAACGGTCGGCATCAACATCGTTCGCAAAGCACTCGAAGCTCCTGCACGTCAGATCGCTGCGAACGCTGGTGCAGATGCATCCGTGATCGTTGGCAAGCTGCGTGACAGCAAGTCTGAGACATTCGGCTACAACGCGTCTAACGACACGTTCGTCGACCTCGTCAAAGAAGGCATCATCGACCCAACTAAGGTTGTGCGTCATGCACTGCAGGATGCGGCTTCTGTCGCCTCCTTGCTGATCACAACCGAAGCTATGGTTGCCGAAAAGCCAGAGCCTAAGGGCGCTGCAGGCGGCGGCATGCCCGATATGGGTGGCATGGGCGGTATGGGCGGCATGGGCGGCATGGACTTCTAAGTCCAGCCAACCACGACGCTACTACGGATTTGGCCGCAGGGAAGAAATTCCCTGCGGCCTTTTCTTTTGCGCACGATGTGTCCGGTTCGGCCGCGATAACAAGGACGCTGCTCATCTTGAGAACAAGTGTCTGGCGGCTCAGATTTGGGGGAGAGAGATAGCCACATGGGCACGAGTGCTTGCGGTTCCTCTGATCCAACTCCTCGCCCCCCAACGGGGGGAGAGGAGACCTGGCGGCGGGGAGCTTGGGATTTTGTGGTTGAAGCCTTGAAACAGGAGCGCACGCCATGACCGATATCCATGTTCTGCACGAAAACGCTGAATGGCTGCCGCCGTTCCGCGCCGCATTCGAAGCGCTCGGGCTGGATCCGGTTGAGCATGATCTGGATAAAGGCGTGCTGGAGCTAAGCGCTGCTCCAGCGCCTGGGGTTTATTACAATCGCATGAGCGCCTCATCCCTGACGCGTGGCCACGCTCATGCTCCGGCAATGACAGCAGCGTTGCTGGATCAGGCCGTGCTGGCTGGATATACGGTCATCAATGGCCCGAATGCACTGCGACTGGAAATGAGCAAGGCTGCGCAATATGCGGCGCTTTCGGCGCATGATGTCCCAACGCCGCGGACCATTGCTGCGATCGGCGCTGACCAGATTGAAGCGGCGGCGGAAGCGTTTGGGGAAGCGCCGTTCATCCTGAAGCCAAACCGGGGCGGCAAGGGCCTTGGCGTCTCGTTGATCCAAGATATGGACGATCTCCGCACGCGGTTGCCTGAATTGCAGACAAGCCCAAATGCAGATGATGTTTGGCTGATCCAGGAATTTCTGCCGGGTTCAGACGGCTCGATCACCCGCATGGAATTCATTGGCGGCAAGCTGCACTATGCTGTGCGCGTGAACACCGGTGGTGCCTTCGAGCTTTGCCCGGCGGAAGCCTGCGCCATCGGCGATGCGCCGCCCATGTTTGAGATCATCGAAGGCTTTGACAGTCCGTTGCTGAGCCGCTTGGAAGCGTTTCTTGTGGCCAATGATGTGCAGATCGCCGGTATCGAATTCACGCTTGACGAGGATGGCCTACCGGTCGTCTATGACGTGAATACCAACACCAACTATAATAAGGACGCTGAAGCCCGTGCCGGCGTCGAGCCAGGCCCTAAAGCTGTGGCTGCATATCTTGCAGGCCTCGCGGCGGCACCGAGCCTCTCGGTTGCTGCTTAAAGGCCTTTAACAGCGGCGGCACGGACCTTTTCTGGCCGTCGCATGGCAAGCAAGCGCTTGGCGTCGTCGGCCGCACCTTGCTTCAGCAAAGTGCCGAGCAGCGCATATTCAATCAGATCACGCTGGGCGCGACTGCCGCCGATGCGTTCGTGGCTCGCCATGACGGCGGTCAGGTGCTTGGTGGCATCAGCCCAGCGTTCTGCCGCGATTGCGCCAAACGCTTCTGCCAAAGTTTGAACAACGTCCGCCGCTGGCCCTTTGGCGTCTGTTTGGATGCGATTGAGGGCGTCCATATTGCCTGCCATGGCGTGGGCGAGCGCTGCGTGTACATCACCGAAAGCAATGCCAGGGTTAGGGAAAACATCTGCCGCGTAACGGCTAACTTCCGTCCAGCGGCTTTTCGGAACTTCAACGCCAGCCAATTCCGCCCGGTACAGCAATGACGCCATATCGGTCATGATATTTAGCGCTGGCCCCCAGGCTTTGCCGGGTGCCACATCCCGGTCCAGCACTTCCCACATCTGGTCGATGTCGCCGTGCTCCATCGCCCAAAGGGCGACATGCCAGGATATGTGGCAGTGCAGCGCGCCGCCCTTGTTATAGTCCTTGATCCAATCTTTCATGAAGGCGGCACCGGCCTGCGTTTCCCCCGCTTCGTAATAGACATGGGCGCGGATATGAGCGGCATTGGCGTTCTTTGGGTTCAGCGCCAGGGCGCGCTCGAGATTGGCTTCGGCAAGTTTAGTCTGCCCGGCCTCGACCTGTGAGAAGCCGTGCTGGCAGATGAACCACCAGTCCTCGCCGTAGTGTGGTGCCAAGGAGGTTGTGAAGGCGAGTTGCTCCGCTTCCCGGCCCGGTTGGCCGCTGAAGCCGATCATGCCAAACACGCCCATACAGGTCTGCGCGATCATTGCGTCACGGGGATGGTTTAGCAGGTGGGAGCGGATGGCTTTGTAAGCGCCCGGACCGTCGCCGCTGAGCAGCAGGGAGAAAGCGTTGAAATGCCCAGCTTCACGAGCGGTCATCGCACCTGCGCTATCCTTGACGACGCTAAAGGCTTCCGCTGCATCTTTTCCCCTGCCGACAGCTTGGCGGACACGGGCGAGGCCGAAATGGGCCAGGGTGAAATCAGGGTCTGCTGCTACCGCTTGCTCAAACGCGCCCTCGGCACCGGCTTGCGCAGCTAGAAACCGGTCAACGCCATCAATATAGGCGTCCCTAGCGGTGGCGGAACTGGTGGAGAGGTCATTGCCATAACGGTCTTGCAGCATGGGGCATCCTTTATTGATAGATGTCAGGCGTCCCAATCTTCTACCTGAAGGTCATGGTCACTGGCCACCTCCGCTAAGGCGGCATGGGGATTGACCGCAATGCCACGAGCCGCCCATGTGAGCAGCGGCAGATCGGTTACGTGGTCGCTATAAGCGGTGGAGTGTTCTGACGCTTCATCGCCAAGCAACATCTGCACCCGACGAAGTTTTTCACTGCCATAGCAGTTTAGGCCATCAAACTGAGAATCAAGCCGTCCATCCCGGGTCCAGGCCGACCGGGTCGCAACGATGTCATCGAAGCCCAACGCCTTGCCAAAAGGTGAGGCGACCAAATCCACTGCCGCCGTCGCCAGTACCAGCCTGTCACCGGCTGCTTTGTGACGGTCGATGACAAGTTTCGCATTCTGGCGGAGCGCAGTGCTGGACCAATGCTCAGCGAAGGCGGCACCCATGGCTTCGGTGTCTGCGCGATCCAGACCGCCCAGCACGGCGCGCCACATTTCTGCCTTCACATCATCTCGCTGGCGCAAGCCGAGGAGCAGCATGAGGCCGAGAAACAAAAGCCGGGGCGCATGGAGAAATCGCAGAGGTCGCCGCCGCGCGACGAACAGAATGAACGGCGTGTAGCTGGACCGGACGGTAAGCGTCTTATCCAAATCAAAGATCGCAACGCCGCCTTTGCCATCACTCACAGTCTAGCCGCCTTGCAGGAAGGAGCGGATGGGCCGCCCTTGTTTTTGCATTAATGCGGCTTGTCCCAACCGGAAGAAATGAACGCCCATGCTAATGGCGACCCAGGCTGCGACGGCGATAAGGCCATAGTCCGGCACGCCCAGGATGGCGCTGACCATCAGAATGAACAGGTTCGGATTGCGTCTGGCTGTAATTGAGCGGAAGGCGAAATCAAACGGGCGCCAGATATGTCCTTCGATCTTGAACAGCCAAAGGAACGCGCCCTCATAAATCCGCTGCACCACATAGCCGATCACGATGACCCAAAGCGCCAGATCATACATCTCAACAAACTCTGGCCCCCGCGTGGCGGCCAGTCCGCCAGCACCAACGGCCCAGGCCCACCACCAGAAGGGCGGGTGAATCAGATCAATGCCGTGATCGTAGAAGTTTCCGAACTTGGAGGAATTCATGGTGACGCGAGCGAGCTTGCCGTCCACCGTATCCAAAAAAGTCATCATCCAGGCGAGCGGCACGGCGATCAGCCACTGGCCTTGGCAAAAACCCCACATCGCCAGAAACATCAAGATCAGGCTAACGGTTGTCACTTGGTTCGGCGTTAAGCCCCAGCTGGCGCACCAGCGTGTGACGTGACGCGCGGGCCAGGGCCACACGTATTTGGTCACGAAATCTGTCGCACCTTTGTAGGAGGCACCGAAAGTGAGGCGTTCCAGCAGATCATTCGGCGCATCGCCCAACCGCTCGGCGAAGGGCACGGCCTGTTTCCGCAAGACATGGTCATAGGACCCACCGATGGCCTCTGCATCGCCGTAAGATAGGCCCGGCGGGGGTGCATCAGGCGCGGTCTCTGCAGTTAGCAGCGCTTCTGCCGCCTCTGCTGCATCACGGCCCTGAACCATCGCTGCCAGGGCTGCGCTGCCGGGAGCATTGCGAGAAGGTGCGGTCAGCACTGTGCTGGGCATTTGGATGAGCGCTGTTGCTAACCGTTGCTCAATGACAGCGTCAGCGCATACCAGGAAGGCTGGCTCATCGGCCCCAAGCTGATGCAGCGTTTTGATCTCACCCGCACCGGCACGGGCAGCCATGCGGCCAAGCCTTGTTGCGGCGGGCTGGCTCCAAAGCCGCAAGCGGGTGTCGCCGATGATAACGGTTGCAGGCAAGGCCATGGGCTGGCGCTCTCACTCAAGCAATTCGGAAGATGGATCGCATGCGGCCTAACAGATCATCGCGCCAATCGCTATGGCTCTCTTGCTCAATATTGGAATTGATTGCAGCGTCGCCCGCCTGTCGGCGACTTGCGACAACGACCGCAATGGCTTCCGCAGCATCTGGCCGCGCTTGTAATACCGGCTGTAGCGCTTGGCGATCAATCCGCATCAGAACCGCGCTGGTGACGGACGTGACCGTGGCGCTCCGTGCCTCGCCAGTTAGCAAAGACATCTCACCAATCACGTCGCCAGCTTTCAAGCGCCCAAGCACGGTTGGTTGGCGTTCGGCATGTTGAACCGTTGCCTCCAGCACGCCTTCGAGTACAACGAACAGGCTATCGCCTGCAGCACCTTCCTTCAGCAACTCAGCACCGGGGGCTAAATGGGTACGCGCGGCTTGGTCTGCTAGCGTTTGCCGTTCATCCTGGGAAAGTGGTGCGAAAACGGCGATGGCGGATAGCCAATCCAGCGTCGCTTCCGTCATCGCAGCTCTATCCCTGTCTCTTATACACATCTCCGAGCCCACGAGACCTCTCTACATCTCG
>CAJXVF010000119.1 GCA_913060845.1 uncultured Alphaproteobacteria bacterium
GCATGCGGCTATGAACCGGAATGATCCAAATCCGCTCTAGGCTTTGGGCCATTGCGAAGGATGAGGGCAAAGCCATGCTCAAATCCCCGCGCAACCCCGATCTCATGGCTGAGGCCGAGCGCCTCATGAAAGCCTACAAAATTGAGGATCACGCTGATGCCGTGTCCAGCACGCTGAGCCAAGGTGTTCGCAAGCTGCTTGATATTGCCATGGCCGTTGTCGCCAATCCAAAGGTGCTGCTGCTGGATGAGCCAACATCAGGCGTGTCGGTCGAAGAAAAATTCGCAATCATGGACATCGTCATCTCCGCCTTGAAGGAGAAGGGCGTCACGGTGCTGTTTGTTGAGCACGACATGGAAATTGTTGAGCGCTACGTGAACCGCGTGCTGGCATTTTACCAAGGCGAGGTCATTTGTGATGCCCCGCCAGCTGAAGCGCTGAAAGACCCAAAAGTAATTGAATAGGTGATCGGCGCTGACCATGCGCCGAACCCTACGCCTGCCATTGAAGATGGCGCAGATGCGGAGACGGCGAATGCTTGATGTTAGCAGTCTCACGGTCGATATCGGCCCGGTCAATATCCTACGGGACGTATCTCTCCGTCTTGAAAGCAAGCAGATGGTTGGCTTCATCGGTCGCAATGGCGCGGGCAAAACCACGTTCCTGCGCGCCGTGATGGGCCTGCTCAAGGCGAATTCTGGCAAGATTGAATTCGATGGCACGGAGCTATTGGCCCTCCCCGCACACAAACGCGCCGGGCTGGGCATTGGCTACATGCCGGAAGATCGGAAACTGGTGCCAAACCTCACCGTCGAAGAAAACATCAAGACGCCGGTGTGGTCCGTTGGCATTGATGATTGGGAAGCACGGCTGGAATGGATCTACACCCTGATCCCCGAAGCCATTGAATTCCGTCACCGCCCATCCACCAGTCTTTCAGGCGGTCAGCAGAAACTGGCGGCATTGGCGCGCGCGCTGATGGTCGGCAATCGGATGCTGCTGCTGGATGAGCCATCTGAAGGTATTGCACCTGCACTCGCTAAGCGGATGTCGGATATTCTGGCAAACTTAAAGGCTGAGGGCGTATCGATCTTGATCGCCGAATCGAACACCCAGCGTTGCGCCGATTTGCTGGACAGCATGTATGTGGTCGAGCGTGGCAGCGTTGAAGCGGTCTAGCGGGACCAGTTAGCTGGTGGCGGCGAAGAGTTCGCGGCCGATCAACCAGCGGCGGATTTCAGATGTGCCGGCACCGATCTCATAGAGCTTGGCGTCCCGCAGCAATCGGCCTGTCGGGTAATCATTGATATACCCGTTGCCGCCTAGCGCTTGGATCGCTTCAAGCGCCATCCAAGTTGCGCGTTCGGCGGTGTAAAGAATTACCCCTGCCGAATCGATTCGCGTGGCATCCCCCCTGTCGCACGCTTGCGCCACAGCATAGGCATAGGCCTTTGAGGCGTTCATCGTGACGTACATATCCGCCAATTTGCCTTGCATCAGCTGGAATTCGCCAATCGGCTGGCCGAACTGCTCCCGCTCGTGGACATAGGGAATAACGACATCCATCGCGGCCTGCATGAGGCCCAAAGGACCGCCGGAAAGCACGAGGCGCTCATAATCTAAGCCACTCATCAATACCGCAGCGCCCCCGTCGACCTTGCCGAGCACGTTCTCTTCCGGAACCTCGCAATCCTCAAACACCAATTCAGCGGTGGAGGATCCACGCATGCCAAGCTTGTCCAGCTTTTGGGCGGCGCGGAAGCCTTTGAAGTCTTTCTCGATAATAAAAGCGGTGATGCCGCGCGGGCCGGCATCCTGGGTGGTGCGGGCGTATACGACCAGCGTCTCAGCATCCGGACCGTTGGTGCACCACATCTTATTGCCGTTCAGGATGTAGCGGTCACCCTTCTTTTCAGCACGTGTGCGGAGCGATACGACATCGGAACCGGCACCCGGTTCGCTCATAGAAAGCGCACCGACATGCTCGCCGGAAATCAGCTTCGGCAGATATTTCCGCTTCTGCTCATCCGTGCCGTTACGGCGCAATTGATTGACACAGAGATTCGAGTGCGCGCCGTAAGACAAGCCAACCGAGCCGGATGCGCGGGAGAGTTCCTCCACCACGACCATATGCTCAGTATAGCCCATGCCCGCGCCGCCATATTCCTCCTCGACCGTTAAGCCGAGCAGGCCAAGCGCGCCCATCTTTGGCCACAAGTCCCGGGGGAAAGTGTCGTCGCGGTCAATGTCAGCCGCGATAGGTGCCACTTCATCCGCCGCGAACCCGGCCACGCTTTCACGGACCATCTCCACAGTTTCGCCAAGAGCGAAATCAAAGGGCGGCAAGCTATTCGAAATCATTGCACGGGCCCTTTCCGGATGAATGTTGGTATCAGCCTACTTTTTAAGGCCGAAATCCCCAAACCGCTTGTTGAAGCGGCCAAGGCGACCGCCAGCATCGGTCAAGTGGACGCCGCCACCTGTCCAGGCCGGGTGCACCAGCGGATCAATGTCGAGGCGAAGCGAATCGCCTTCGGCACCGTAGGTGGAGCGGGTCGTGAATTCGCTGCCATCGGACATGATGACTTTGATTTCGTGATAGTCAGGATGGATATCGGTTTTCATAGCGCGCATTCTCTTCATATAGGGGCGGCGGCGGGAATCGGGCTGATCCGCCCGTCGCGTGTCGCACATTATAACAGTATCTGGCGGCTTTCTCGGCTACTTTCGCCCAGATATCGCCTTCAGGAAGCGCGGTTTATATGGCTTCCAGGCCAAGACTGCAAGTCAAATGAGTAAACCTGCCATCAAACAATGATGCTCTTTGGGTAAAGACTCCGCTTATGCCGCTAGCCAATTGTTTCTAATAGGTTATCAAATATGTTGTAAAAAAGTCACAGCCGAGTTCTTTCTGCAACAGAGCATGCTTAATATGATTGACCCAGCGCTTTAAGACATCCTACAAAGCGGTCGTAGCTGAACGAGGGGTTCGGCACTAAACTACCTAGAGAGAGGGTATCTCATGAAAAAGTCACTTCTCGCGACTACGGCTCTGGCGGCGCTCGGCGCTGTTGCAGTCGCTGGTCCGGCAACCGCAGCGGAAAAGATCAAAGTCTCCGTTGGCGGCTACATGGAACAGTGGTTCGGTTATGCCGACAGCTCAAACTCGGCTCAGGCGAACAGCGACGGCTTTGACCAGCAGTCCGACGGCGAAATTCACTTCAAGGGTTCCACGACCCTCGATAACGGCATCAAAATCGGCATCAACGTGCAGCTTGAAGCCCAGGTCTCGGCCGATACTATTGACGAGCAGTTCGCCTATGTCGAAGGCTCCTTTGGCCGCATCAATCTCGGTTCTGAAAATGCTGCATCCTACCTGATGCATTATGGCATCCCTAGCATGGGTGCCGGGCTTGATTCTGGCGACTCATCTAACTGGGTGGCTGGCACTGAGTTCACCATGGCGCGCACAAACGGTCGTGGCCTCGACAATGACGCTGAGAAACTGACGTACTTCACGCCGCGTTTCTCTGGTTTCCAGCTCGGCGCTTCATACGTCCCGTCGATCGCGCAGGATGCCGATGCGGCTCCGGCCCAGAATGATGCAGTTCGTGACGACAGCTTCTCAGTTGCCATGAACTTCAACCGCGCCTTTGGTGACATCAAAGTGGAGGCATCTGCTGGTTATCAGGACTTCGGCGACGATGATGGCATAGTTGGGGGTGATCTTGAATCCTACCAGTTCGGCCTGCGCCTCGGGTTCGGCGGCTTCGGCATTGCCGGCACGTACGGCGAAGAAGATCGCGGAAACAACTCCTTCGGTGCAGCTGACCGTGCGCGCCTTGGTTTGGCTAACGACCAAGAATTTGCAGGAACGCAGGAAACGTTTGGCGCTGGTGTTAACTATGCCGCTGGTCCGTACGGCGTGTCTCTGGCCTATATCGGGTCTGAAATTAAAGACCTGAACAAAGAGCAGGATGTTTTTGAACTTGGTGCTAAGTACTTGCTTGGGCCAGGCGTAGAAGCACGCGGCTCGATCTACTACAGCGAAGCTGATGAAGCCAATGCTGATATCGCCAAAGGCTTCGCAGTCGTTGGTGGTCTGAAGCTTGGCTTCTAGTCTACTTAGACTGTAAAGACTTGACGGGGGCAGCTTTAGGGCTGCCCCCGTTTTCTTTTGACCAACGACTCAGAACGAGGATCGCTGTGGGCATCGTTTGGATTGCGTCCTATCCAAAATCCGGCAATACCTGGGTCCGCGCGTTTCTGGCCAACTATGCTGCCAATGGCGATCAGCCTTTGGATATCAACGCACTTAGCGATTTTGGCCATTCAGACGGAAATGTGAAGCCATATGAAATGGCTACAGGTCGGCCGTTTGACAGCCTTACTGTTCAGGAAATTGCGAACGTTCGGCCTCGCGTCCAGGCGATGTTAGCAGCGAACGGTTCACATACCCCTGTCAAAACACACGCCGCTATTGGCGCAGTATCTGGAGCACCGACAATCAACATGGCTGTCACCAGCGGTGCCATCTACGTCGTGCGCAATCCTCTGGACGTCGTACTGTCATATGCTGACCATTACGGCTTGACCCATGCCCAAGCGGCAGATGCTCTAGTGAGCCCCAACGCTGCCATAGCACGCTCTAAAACAACTACTCCCCAGCATTTGGGCGATTGGGCCACACATGTCCGTAGTTGGACAGGCACACCGTCGCCAATCTTAAAGGTTCTTCGCTATGAAGATATGCAGCAAGCGCCGGAACAAGCTTTCGCCACCGCCTTACCACTCATGGGGCTAACGCCTGACCCCGCACAGCTGAGAAAAGCTGTGCAAAACGCAAGCTTTAAGGAGCTCTCAAATCAAGAGTCTGCTGCAGGATTCCGTGAAAAATCTTCCAACCAAGCGCGATTTTTCCGCAGTGGTGGAAGCGGTCATTGGCGCAGCCAGCTGGCGCCAGACCTCGTCGAGAAACTCATCACAAAACTGCGGCCAGAGATGCAACGTCTCGGCTATCTGGATGGTTCTGGCCGCCCAGTATGAAGCAGCCTTAGAACGTCGGCGGTGTGCAGGCTGAAATCACGACGCAGGCGGCATTGCCGATATTGCGGAAGCGATGCGGCAGGCGTGAATCGAATAGATAAGCGTCCCCTGGTCCCAGCACCTGGGCGCGGTCGCCCACCGTCACTTCGATGTGACCTTCAACAATGATGCCAGCTTCCTCCGCCTCATGGGCGTAGAGGTCCTCGCCCGTGTCAGCGCCTGGCTCATATCGCTCATACAACATCTGTAGCGAATGCTGCGCTGCATCCCCCACTTCCTTAAACACTGCTTTGATTTCACCATTCGCCATCGGCAGCGTAATCTCGCGAAGGTCTTCATGGCGGAAGAAGATCGTCTCCTCCATTGCAGCTTCCACGGCAAAGAATTCAGAGATTGAGATGCCAAGCCCGTCCAGAATCTTCTTCAATGAGGAGATAGACGGGCTGGTCCGATTCTGCTCGACCATAGAAATCATGCCATTTGTCACGCTGCTAAGTTCCGCAAGCTGGCGCTGTGACAGGTTTTGCGCTTCACGTAGGCTGCGTAACCGCTGCCCAACATCGATATCCATGACGATTTCTCCTCTAAATTCCCGAACCATCTCAGAGCCATAGCTCTTTGGTGAGACGCTTTGGCCTGTTTATTATATTTTACGTATTGCTCAAAATTCTAACCTGATATAGAAAAATGCCCAAACTGTTTAATGTAATGATCATACAGGCACCCTGATTACTGCGCGCCCTACCGGAAAAGTTTCATGCCATGTCTGCCAATGCAGCTCTCTGGGCCCGCCGCCAAGCCGCCGTCCCTCGCGGTGTCGCTACCGCAACCCCAATTTTCGCAGACCACGCTGAGAACGGTGAAATCTGGGATATGGACGGCAAGCGCTATGTGGACTTTGGCTCAGGCATCGCCGTGACCAATACCGGGCATCGCCACCCGAAGATCATGGCAGCCGCCATGGCGCAGATGGAACGCTTCACGCACACAGCCTTCCAGGTCGTTGGCTATGACGTCTATATCGAGCTGGCTGGACGCCTTAATGCGCTGGCACCGATCAACAACGCCAAAACCATCTTCTTCACCACAGGTGCAGAAGCAACAGAGAACGCTGTCAAAGTCGCGCGCGCTCACACAGGCCGCCCCGGCGTCATCACCTTCACCGGCGGCTTCCATGGCCGCACGCTGCTGACCATGGCGATGACCGGCAAAGTGGCACCCTATAAAACAGGCTTTGGTCCGCTGCCCGCTGGTGTATTCCACTGCCCGTTCCCAATCGCGCACCATGGCGTCAGCGAAGAAGATGCCCTCAAGGCGTTGGATCACATTTTCCGCGCCGATTGCGCGCCGGAACAAACGGCTGCAATCGTGATCGAGCCAGTGCAGGGCGAAGGTGGGTTCTATCAGACCCCCATTCCGTTCATGCGCGCGCTGCGTGAAATCTGTGATCGCCACGGCATTCTTCTGGTCGCTGACGAGGTGCAAACGGGCTTTGCACGGACAGGCAAAATGTTTGCGATTGAACATTACGGCATCGAGCCTGACCTGATTCCAGTGGCGAAAGCGCTTGGTGGCGGGTTTCCTATCTCCGGCCTGATCGGCAAGGCGGAAATTATGGATGCGCCAGAGCCAGGCGGCCTTGGCGGTACCTATGCCGGCAGCCCAGTTGCCTGCGCCGCCGCGCTCGCCGTGCTGGATGTTATCGAGGAAGAGAAGCTCTGTGAGCGGGCAAATGAAATTGGCGCCATTATGACCAAGCGTCTTGAAACCATCCGTCGCTCTAACGCATCCACACCTGTCTCTTATACACATCTCCGAGCCCACGAGACCTCTCTACATCTC
>CAJXVF010000120.1 GCA_913060845.1 uncultured Alphaproteobacteria bacterium
TCTACACCTCTCTATTCGTCGGCAGCGTCAGATGTGTATAAGAGACAGGGCCAATGCCGATTGCAGTCCCGTTTAGGCTATCTCTCGCCGTCCAAAGAGCGTCGATCTTGGCGATGAAGTCAGCAGGAACTTGGGCAATTGATAGGCCAAACACGTCTTTAAGCTGGCTCGTGGCGATAATGACGCCGATGCCAATGGTGAAGCCATTGATCACTGGTTCTGGCACATAGGAAACTAGGTTACCGGCGCGTAGAAATCCGGCGATCAACATGATTATTCCGGCCATGAAGGTTGCAAGCACCAGGCCGTCATACCCATGTTCGGCAATGACCCCGAACACAACGACAATTAACGCGCCCGTCGGCCCGCCGATCTGCACCCTACTGCCGCCAAGCAAGGAGATAAGGAACCCGGCGACGATCGCGGTCACCAACCCCTTCTCAGGCCCAGCGCCTGAAGCGATAGCAATGGCAAGGCTCAACGGCAGAGCAACCATGGCGACGGTTACGCCAGCGATTAGGTCGCCAACGAATTGTTGTTTGTTATAGGTGCGCAGGATCGTCAAAAGTTTGGGTTTCATGATCCAAGGGAAGCTGAAGCTACTTCCCGAGAATACAAACCAATGAGCTCGCCACTGACACCCTCAAAATTGAAAGGTGCGTCTGCGAATGCAAGCGGGATTTATCGAAGTGATAGCTGTCCTCGCCTTTGTGGCTCGCGCTACCCGTCTCGTCCAGGTTCGGTCGGATCGTTGGAGAACAGCGCGATTTTTTTGCCTTGAGGGTCACGAAGGTAGCCAACATAAAAATGCGGTCCATATGCCTCGCGGAAGCCCGGCTGTCCCTCATTAAAGCCGCCTGCGGCAAGCGCTGCAGCGTGAAGGTCACGGACTTGCTTTTGGCTACGGGCCTTGAATGCGGTCATAGCACCGTTCCCAGCCGAAGCCGGGCGTCCGTCAAAGGTTGGTTTGACGTAGAAATCTGGCAGGGCGGCAGGCTGACTCGGTTGGTCTGGCAGCACATAGCTTAAGCCCTCAGAACCCTCCTTCAGCCCGTAGCTAAGGGCAGGCAGGAAGGCATTGTAGAACCGCTTCGCGCGAACAATGTTATCAGCACCAACGGTAACGTAGGCAATCATGCTGCGGGCTCCTCTCAAGGAGTTGGGTAATTGTGACGAGGTCCACTGTTTCGAAGCGAGATTTCGCAGGCCCTTTTAAAGGTTGCACCATCAGGCTGCAAAGACTGAACGGCAGCTTTGTCCAGACAGCAGACTTCGGCAGTGGTAGTGTCCCTGCGAGCCATGGAGTGACAAACCCCACCCCGTGCTGAGCGCATGTCACAAGTCAATAGAACGGATTTGATCGATGAAAGCCGTAGGTTTCGAGGAATACTTGCCGATTGAGGCACCGAACGCCTTTCTGGATCTGGAGATGGCGAAGCCCGTGCCAGAGGGCCAGGATATTCTGGTCGCTGTGAAGGCGGTCGCGATCAATCCGGTTGATACCAAGGTGCGCGCCAACCGGGGTGTTCCGGCCAAGGTCGAGAATGGGCCCCGCGTCATCGGCTATGACGCAAGCGGCGTGGTTGAAGCTGTCGGGCCGGACGCGACGCTTTTCAAAGTGGGGGACACTGTCTGGTATGCGGGTGACATCACGCGGTCCGGCTGCAATGCAGAATTCCATTTGGTGGATGAGCGGATAGTCGGCCACGCGCCGAAATCACTTAGTTTAGTAGAGGCCGCAGCCCTCCCCCTCACCACAATCACGGCCTATGAAGCGTTCTTTGATCGGCTTGGTATCGACAGAGACGGCGCGAACAAAGGCCAGAGCATCCTCATCATCGGTGCTGGTGGCGGTGTTGGCTCCATTGGCATTCAACTGGCGAAACATGCGGGCCTGACCGTTATCGCGACAGCGTCCCGGCCCGAAACTGAAGCCTGGGTGAAGGCGCTTGGCGCAGACCATGTCGTCAATCATCGCGAGGATATGGTCGCCCAGGTGCGCGCACTCGGCATGCAGTTCGTGGATCACATCGCGATCTTCAATGACATGCGCCATTGGGATACGGCGGTGGAGCTGATCCGCCCACAAGGCGGCATAGTCTCCATCGACGATACGAACTTGCCGATGCCCATGGACGTTATGAAAATGAAATCCGCCAGCTTCCACTGGGAATTCATGTTCGCCCGCGCCATGCACCAAACGCCTGACATGATTGAGCAACACAAGCTCCTAACCTGGGTTGCTGGTGAGATCGACAGGGGTGCCATGCGCACCACGCTCGATGAAGTCCTCACGCCAATCAACGCTGCAAACATGCGCGAAGCCCATCGGCTGGTCGAAACAGGTCGGGCCAAAGGAAAGGTCGTCGTCGAAGGGTTCTAAGGTCCTCATGGGGCACTGAGTGGCGCATATTGTTTAGCCGATATAGTCTTCCTGCCAATCTCCCGATGACTGCAGGATCTGATCTACCCATGGCGCATGAAGACAAAATTGCTGAACTAGAACGACGGCGCGCGAAAGCGCTTGCAATGGGCGGGGAGCGCAAGCTGGAGGCACGGCGGAATGCTGGTGTTCTCAATGCGCGGGAACGGTTGGATTATCTGCTGGACGACGGGTCCTTTCTGGAGGCCGGTCTGCACGCCTACTCGATCCGCCCCGAAACGCGGGAGAAATCCCCTGCGGACGGCAAAATCGCTGGATATGGCAAGATTAATGGGCGGCCTGCAGCCTTGGTTGCGAATGATTTCACGGTGATGGGGGCCTCCTCCTCCCAAGTGAACATGAAAAAAATGGGGCATATGAAGAAGACCGCGCGGGAACGCCGGATGCCTCTGGTCCTGCTTGGCGAAAGCAGTGGCGGACGCATGCCAGACCGCATGGGCGCATCAGGCCGCGCCACCATTGGCCAAGATCGCGAAGAATACCGCCGCACCCGTGATACACCGTGGGTCTCAACACTGATGGGCCAATCCTACGGCTCTTCCACCTGGTACAGCGTGATATCGGACGTCGTGTTTGCGCGCAAAGGTGCCGTGATGGCTGTCACCAGCCCACGGGTTACCTCTATCGCCATTAGCCAGGATATTTCAGCCGAAGAGCTTGGCGGATGGGAACTGCACGCCAAAACAACTGGCCTCGTCGATGCAGCCTTTGATACCGATGAGGAAGTGCTGGACGCCGTAAAAACCTACCTCTCCTACATGCCATCTCACGCGGGTGCCGCCCCGCCTCGCGCCACGCCTGGCGTGGTTGATGACCAAGAGAAGTTATTGGACCTTGTGCCCGAAACCCGGCGGCGCGTTTATGACATGCGCAAAGTTCTCAACGTCATTGCGGACCAAGGCTCAATCTTTGAGCTGAAGGCACTGTTCGGGCGGGCGGTCATTACCACCTTCGCGCGGATTGAAGGTCGGGTCGTCGGTTTCCTGGCGAACAATCCCCGCTTCAAAGCTGGTTCTATTGACCCCGACGCCTGCGATAAAGCCGTGTCCTTTATTGTACTGTGCGACAGCTTCAACATTCCCTTGATCTCTTTGGTCGATCAGCCCGGTTTCTTTATTGGTGTGGAAGGGGAACGGAAACGCGCCCCCGGCAAGATAATGAACTGGATGAACGCGCTGGCCCAAGTCACGGTGCCGCGCTTTAGCGTGATTGTGCGCAAAAGCTTTGGCCAAGCCTATCTCAACATGGGCGGCGGGCGGAACGCGGATGAAGTGCTGGCCTGGCCCATGGCAGATCTGGGCTTCATGGAGCCCCGACTCGCCGTAAACGTGTTGCATGGGATTAAGGCTGAAGACGATCCGGAGCGTTTCGAAGCCTTGGCGGCAGAGCTTGAACGCGACACCGAGGCCTGGGATTTGGCCGGGTTATATGAGGCACAATACGTCATCGACCCCCGCGAAACCCGCGCACATCTTGCCCGGTTGCTAGAAGTCTATGAGGGCCGGCAGGTTGGCGAACACCACCTGTCCAACTGGCCGACAACCTTCTAAAGCGTAGGGTTTCTACGGGATAGAGCCTGCTATCTCGCTAATTTCTCAAATATTTCCCAGATCCTGCCGGCCATAATTGCCGGGTAGGCAAATCTTGCCTGCAGATATTGCCGCCCATTTTTGCCTACCCGGCACTTTCTGCCGCTGGGCCTCGGCGTCGTGATTCCAGAAATCAAGGAAACCGGCGATTTCTGCCCTGTGGAAACTTGCCCGGCAATTGGCGCCCGGTTTGCAACATATGTTTTGTCCGAGGATGCAGACTGTATCAACCAGGTGGGGGTCCAAACGCCAGGAAGGCAGATGGCCCCCTGCGGCATGAAGCCCAAAAACCACTCCAGGATGGAGACTACGATCATGTCTTTAAACACTGTATCTAACTACTCAGCCAATGTGGCTCACCGTAATCTTGCTAGCACAGAGATGGAGATGTCTTCTTCGCTGGCGAAACTGTCGGCGGGCACGCGGGTGCTGTCATCGAAAGATGACGCTGCATCCATGGCCATTGGCTCTCGTATTAAAGCCGAAGTATCGGCTCTGAAACAGGCCAGCACCAACGCCGGCCAGGCGTCTTCCATGTTGCAGATCGCCGATGGCGCGATGGGCACTGTGGGCGATGTTCTGACCCGGATGAAGACGCTGGCTGTCCAGGGCGCTTCCGATAACTTGAGCTCTACCGAACGATCGATGCTCGACACCGAGTTTCAGTCGCTCCTGAGTGAAATTGATCGTGTTGCAAACGATACAGAATTTAACGGCACAAAGCTGGTTCAGGGTTCCACGGAAGTCACGGCGTCTGTCTCCGGATTGACCGGTGATCAGAACAACATCGAAACAGCAGACGGCGTTGCATCTATCGCGTTTGATTCAGACGTTACAGACGCTGGCTTCACGGTGGAGTTCGACCAGGCCAATAACGTTCTCACCATGACCAACCTTGCGGATGGTACCAGTGAAGGCGTGGATATCGGCGCGACTGCTATTGCGCAGAACGCCACACAGGAAGTGCGCTTTGAGAACATGGGGGCCACGATCACGCTGAACAGCGCGTTCGACAAAGCCACCGATATCGCCACCACTGGCGGCTCTGCTTCGGCAAGCGCTGGCAGTACCGGCGTTCTCGATACAGCGTCCTTCGAGATCACAGCAGCTACGGTCGGCGTCGGCGCGGGCTTAACAGGCACGTCCGGCACCATTGATGGCACGGCGGCAGCGTCTGCTGTTATTGCTATTGGTGGTTTCTCCGGGTCTGCTGACTTGAGCAGCACTGGCGCTAAATCCGTCACACTGTCGGATGGCACAGATTCGTTCACACTTGATTTCAATGTCACAACCGCTCTTGCGAATGGTGATGACTTTGACATTACGGCGAATGGCCTTGGCTCCTTGGCATTTACGGATTCGGAAACGTCTACCGACTCCAGCTTCACCTACAAGGTCGGCACCGGTACAACGGCGTCTGAAGATGACCTGACGTTCACGGTGGATTCTATCACCCAGACCGCTCTTGGCATCAACGGCACGGCGTTGACGGGGACGGATACCTCCAACTCCGATACCGCGCTGACCGCGATTAATAGTGCAATTGATACACTCAATACCTCACGCGCCAATATTGGTGCGGCACAGAACCGACTTGGGTTCGCGTCCGCCAATCTGGCGTCAACCATCGAAAACCAAGAAGCATCACGTTCGACGCTGATGGATCTCGATGTCGCCTCTGAGATGTCTAATTTCACATCAAAACAGGTGTTGATGCAGGCCGGCGTATCTATGCTGGCTCAGGCCAACCAGGTGCCGCAGAACCTAATGCGTCTCTTCGGTTAATCCTGCCGCGGGTTCGGAGGCGCCAGGACGGCGCCTCCGATTTACCCTCCCCGCCAAGCATTCCAAAAGGCCCGTGCATCACGCACGGGCCTTTTTGCGTTTAAGCTGGGTCCAAACCACTTCCAGGAGCAGCACCAATGAGCATCGATTTCACTGACGAGCAGCGCCAAATTCAGGAAAACGTCGAGCGGCTCTGCGCTGATTTCGGCGATGAATACTGGCTTGAACGCGACAGTGACGGCCGGTTCCCGGAAGACTTCTGCCAGATGATCGCAGACCAGGGCTATATGGGCATCGCCATCCCGGAAGAATATGGCGGGTCTGGCCTTGGCATCACCGAAGCAGCGATCCTGATGCAGGCGATATCCGGGTCTGGTGCAGGGAATGGTGGGGTATCATCCGTTAGCCTTGGCATATTCGGTCTTAATCCCGTTGTGAAATATGGAACCCACGAACAGAAGTCGCGCATGCTGCCGCCTGTCATCAGCCGTCAGGACATCGCCTGCTTCGGCGTGACGGAACCAAATACCGGCCTCGACACAACCCGCCTCAAAACCAAAGCTGTGCGAAAAGGCGACCACTATGTCGTGCATGGCCAAAAGACCTGGATGAGCACAGCCCAAGTCGCCAACAAAGTCCTGTTGATCGCCCGCACGGCGGATGAAGGCGAAACCGCCCGGCCAATGGACGGCCTTACGTTGTTCTATACAGACCTCGACCGGTCCAAGGTCGAGATCCGTGAGATTGAGAAGATGGGTCGGAAATGCGTCGATTCAAACCAGGTGTTCATCGACGGCTTGGAAATCCCTGTCGAGAACCGGATCGGGGATGCGGGCAAAGGCTTCCGCTACTTGCTGGACGGTATCAATCCAGAACGCATCCTAATCGCTGCTGGCCTCATCGGGCTTGGCCGCCGGGCGTTAAAGCGCGCAACCGATTACGCCAATGATCGCGTCGTGTTTGGTAGGCCCATCGGCCAGAATCAGGCGATCCAGCATCCTCTTGCCCAATCCTGGGCGGAACTGGAAGCCGCCAACCTAATGGCGTTCCGCGCCGCCCAGCTTTACGAC
>CAJXVF010000121.1 GCA_913060845.1 uncultured Alphaproteobacteria bacterium
GAGATGTAGAGAGGTCTCGTGGGCTCGGAGATGTGTATAAGAGACAGGTCCTGGACCTATTTTGCGACCGATATCGCCTATCATTTCGATAAATATAAACGCGGCAGCGAGACATTGATTGATGTCTGGGGCGCGGACCACGGCGGTTACGTTAAGCGCGTCGCAGCCGCCATGCAGGCGCTGACGGGCAAGAAAGACACCCTCGACGTCAAGCTTTGCCAACTCGTGAAGCTCATGCGCGATGGCAAGCCGGTTATCATGTCGAAGCGGGCGGGCACGTTCATCACGCTCCGCGAAGTGATCGATGAGGTCGGTGCAGATGTTGTTCGCTTCATGATGCTAACGCGAAAGAATGACGCGCCGCTTGAATTCGATCTTGCCCGGGCGCTTGAACAGTCCCGGGACAACCCTGTGTTTTATGTTCAGTACGCACATGCTCGCTGCCGCTCTGTCCTGCGGCACGCCGAGGAAGCGGGTGCGGATATTTCAGTGGCAGGGCTTGCAGCAGCCGATCTGGCGCTTCTCAACGATCCCGAAGAGACCAGCCTTGTAAAACAGCTTGCATCCTGGCCGCGCATGGTAGAGCAAGCGGCGGAAGCGCATGAACCACACCGGGTTGCATTTTTCTTGCAGGAAACAGCCGCAGCATTCCATCAGCTTTGGAACAAAGGCCGTGAAGACACAACATTAAGATTCATCCAGGAAGATGCGCCAGAATTGACAAAATCGCGGCTAGCGCTTGTGTCTGCAGTGACGACCGTCATAGGGTCTGGCTTGGCCGTGATCGGAGTCGAAGCGGCGGAGGAAATGTAGTCTATGGCGGGGCCGGAATTCGACCCAGAAGCAAGACCAGAACGCGCGAAGTTGGCCATGTTTGGCCGCATTGCGTTTGCGGTCGCTTGCGTCAGTTTTGCGCTCGTCGCCGCCATGTGGCTGCTTTTTGGCGGCGAAGACGTCGACCGTCCTGCACCTGTAATTTCGGCTGAGGTTGGCCCAGACCGTGTCCGCCCGGACCCTGGAACGCCATCAGGCCAGCAGATTCCGCACCAGAACCAACAGGTTTTCGATGTCGTGACAGGCGACAGCGGCAAGTCCCGCCAAGAGCTGCTGACAGATGACGGCGAACAGCCCATGCTGGTTCCAGGATCAACAGACGGCGCTCAAATCGCCGCGCGGCCCGCGCCCGCCAATGGATCGCCTATTCAATTGCTGCCGCCCAAGCCCTTGCCTTTGAACATTGATCCACCAGCGGTACGGCAGCCTGCCCAAGAGCAAGCGCCGCCGCCGGTTGTGCGTCGTCCGCCACTGATCGTGGTTCCATCGAACACAGATGTACCACCTCAGCAGCAATCTGCTCCACCGCCGCAGCGGCCGCCATTGATTGTTACACCAGCGCCTGTGGTGCCTGCTCCGGCCCCTGTAGTTGCGCAACCGGCACCTAAGCCGCAGCGCCGCCAAGTCGCGTCTCTGCCACCATCGGATTCCTACCGTATCCAGATCGCCGCCGTGCGCAGCAATGCGGCGGCGCAGCGCGAATGGCAGCGTCTCCGTCGTCAGAACAAAGATATTCTTGGCAGCCTGCAGCTCTTCGTCCAGCAGGTGAATGTCCGCAATAAGGGCGTTTATCATCGTATTCAGGCCGGGCCGCTGCCAGATAGAATCTTGGCGGAGATCGCTTGCCGTAATCTGAAGTCGCGTGGCGTGGGGTGCCTGATTGTCGCCCAATAATCGCCCTGCCGCGGCGATCTTGGGCTGTACGGGACCCGTGCTCACCGATGAAGAACGCAGCTTCTTCAGTGAAGCCAATCCATTCGGCCTGATTCTATTCGCCCGCAATATTGCAGCGCCAGAAACCGCAGCCCGCCTCATCGCTGATTTCCGGGACGCTGTTGGCCGCGCTGACGCACCCGTTCTGATCGACCAAGAAGGTGGGCGAGTTGCGCGACTGAAGCCTCCACACTGGCCCGCCCTACCATCCCAAGGCGCGATTGGCCGGATGTATGACACCGCACCTGCCAAAGCGCGCGAGGCCGCCTTTTTGCTTGGAGAGGCCTTGGCTGCAACGGTCATGCCCATCGGCATAGATGTCGCCTGCGCCCCAGACGCAGATGTGCGGGCCCCCGGTGCCCACCCAATTATCATTGGCGATAGATCGTTCAGCGAAGACCCAGCCATCGTCGCCGAATTGGCGGCGTTGACCCAGCAGGCCCTACTCGCCGCTGGCGTTGCAACCACACCAAAACATGCACCGGGCCATGGTCGTGCTACACTCGACAGCCACGAAGCGCTCCCAGAAGTCTCAGATGGTATTGAAGCGCTTTCTGCGGATTTAGCACCCTTCAAAGCTCTCAATGATGCGCCGTTCTGGATGACCGCCCATATTTGCTATCTGGCGCTAGATGCCGAGGCCCCCGCCACATGCTCGCCCGCCTGCCTGAATTGGCTGCGCGAGGAAACCGGGTTTACGGGCATGCTGCTCACAGACGACCTGGCTATGGGTGCGCTTGAAGGCGGTATTGGCGAACGGACACGTGCAGCGATGGCGGCTGGGTGCGACGTGGCGCTCTATTGCCCCGGTGACATAGCCGGGAACGAAGCGGCGGTCACTGCAGCCGGCGAATCCAATGACCGTGTCATGGATATATGGAGCGCCTGGACCGAAGCCCGCACCGGCAGAATTGCTCGCGGCGACGCATTCCAGCTTGCCGCCCAGCTATGGGCGCTTGTTGAAGGCGATGTATCCACCGAATAGCCTATCGCCAACACGGCAGACGCAGTATTCTGCGATGAGAGACTCGCGGGACATTCCACTAGCGCTGAGGCAGCCGTGGCAGAATCCGAAGCCATAAACACATTGGCGGCAGCCGCCGCCCGAGACGATGATGGGCCAAAGCTCCTCGTTGATCTGGGGCTATATGAAGGCCCTGTTGACCTCCTGCTGCAGTTGGCGCGAGACCAAAAAGTTGACCTGCTCCATATCTCCATCCTGTCATTGGCCGAGCAATATCTGAAGTTTATCTCCGAAGCCAAGCGCCTGAAGCTTGAGATCGCAGCCGACTATCTGGTGATGGCCGCGTGGCTCGCCTATCTGAAATCCCGCTTGCTCTTACCAAAGGAAGATCCCCCGCCCAAGGACGAGCTTTCGCCCGAACAGATGGCCGAAGCCCTCGCCCAGCAGCTTCAGCGCTTGGAAGGCCTGCAAGCCGCCGCTAAATTGCTGCTGGCCATGCCACGGCTCGGCATTGATAGGTTCGGGCGTGGCCAGGCGGATGCATTGCCGGAACACATCGAGTCCCGCACTGAGACCGACATCACCGAACTGCTGCAAGCCTATGCCGGCGTACGCCGCCGCCAGGACAGCATGGCTCTATCGATCAGGCCATCCCATCTGCACACAGTCGAGGCTGCGATCAGTCGACTGAACGCGATGCTTGGCATGGCATTTGAGTGGCGCACATTGGAAGCATTCCTGCCCCTGATCACCGGCGATAGTGTGCTGCAGCGATCCGCTTGGGCGTCCACCTTCACTGCCAGCCTACAATTGGCCAAAGACGGGCAGTTGCAAATTCGCCAGGAAGAACGCTTTGGCCCAATCTATCTCCGCGCCCGGAAATCGGACAACCCGCAGCTTGACGTGGACGTGACCGATGAATGAAATCGACGACAAGAACGTCCCAACAGACGAGGCTGAGGACTTTGGCGAGCTGGCAGTTGGCCCTCGGGTTGTTGACCCCGAACGGCTTGAGCTAGCGGAACGTTTGGCAGAGGCCATCGTGTTTTCCTCCGCCGATCCCGTGCAGATAGAGGCACTTGCGGAACGGCTGCCAAGCACGATTGATCCCATCGAGATTATAGAACGCCTGGAAGCGCGCTATCGGAACCGTGGCGTCACATTGATGCGGATTGCGGGCGGATGGACCTTCCAAAGCGCGCCCGATCTTGCAGCAGCATTGACCGTTGAACGGGTCGAGCAGAAGAAGTTGACCCGCGCCCAAGTCGAGACGCTGGCAGTGATCGCTTATCATCAACCGATCACGCGGCCTGAGATCGAAGAAATTCGTGGCGTATCGCTTTCCAGCGGCGTGATGGACACATTGCTTGGCCTTGGCTGGATTCGCACAGGCCGACGCCGGGATACGCCGGGGCGCCCGCTCACATTCGTGACCACGAAGGACTTTTTGCAGCATTTCGGCCTGGATTCACTTCAAGACCTGCCAGGTGCTGACGAACTGACGGCGATGGGCTTGCTGGATGATCGGGCTGGATCAATCTCAGACTTCGTCAATCGTGAAGAGGAGCTTGATCTGCCGGAACCTGCGGTCGCCGCTGATGTGGATATCGATGAAGCATCCGGCATCGGCGGCATTCTATCCCCGTTCGACGAGGAAGATGAGCGCTAAACAGGCCTAGGGAGAGAGGCTTTAGCTCGCCATGCTTTCGACCTTGCTCGCACGCTGGCGCTGCAGGTCTTTTTCTGTAGCGACACGATTACGGCCACTGTGTTTGGCGAGATAGAGCGCTGCATCTGCCCGTTCAACAATGGTTTCCATTGTGTCAGTGGGCTGCAGCAGCGCCGCACCAATTGAAAGCGTGACATTGCCATAGCTCTGGCCAGTTTTCGCGCTTTTCAGCACTTTGGCTGCGATGGTCTTGCGGATTTGCTCAGCAACAACAACGCCACCTTTTAGATCCGTGGTCGGCAGAATGATGCAGAATTCTTCACCGCCATATCGGGCCGGAATATCACGGCCCTTGAGCATGGATTTCATCACCCGCCCAACAAGCTTCAGCACTTCATCGCCAACCCGGTGGCCATAGGTGTCATTGAAGCGCTTGAAATGGTCGACGTCTGTAATCAGAAGCGTCAATGCGGTGCGGTCTTCACGCGCCCGAGCAATTTCTGCTTCAAGGCCAAGGTCAAAGGCGCGCCGGTTGGGCAAGTTGGTTAGACCATCGGTTTCGCTGGCCCGGCGAGCATCATCACGGCTGGTCTGCAGTTCAGTAATACTATCGCTGGCTTCGTTCAGCTCCTGTTCAAGTGCTGCATTCTTCGTGATCGCCTCTTTGGCGTCCATCAGCGCTTTCTTCACAAGGGCTTGGATTTGCTCTGGCGCAGCGCTGGATAGATCACCGCTGAAGCCTTGCAGCTTCGTGCCGTAGTCTTTTGCATTGTCTGAAGCAACACCGATCGATGCCGCGGCTTTACCGATGATGTCCTCGACGCTTTCGCCCGCGCTTTTGAGAATCTGGTTAGTGTCTTCACCAAGATAGGATTGCTTGATGTCCTGATAGGAGTGTGGATCGAACTCTTCCACGCTCTCAAGCATGCCGCTTAGCTGCCGGGAAAGCTCGGCATCAATGCCAGCATGGAAGGCATACCAGATTTCAAAGTTGTCCGGATGCGAGGCGAGCTGCAACCGATCCATCTGCTCCAGCGCTTCTTTTGCGATGGTAGCAGCGCGTCCGTAGCTTTCTTTGTAGCTCATTCGTCCCTCGATTCCTGAACCGCAGCGCTATCAGGCTGGCGCTTTTCAGCGGATCAAGTGGGACTGTAGCGAGTAAGAGTGAAGAGAATATTATCCAAATCCTCTGCCGTCGCTATTTAAGACTCTTTAGATAGGCAATCAGCGCAGTCCGAGACCGCTTAAATCGCACGACTACATCAGTTTTGACGCCTGGCACCGTTTTCTTTGGGTCTTGCAGAAAATCATCCAACTTTTCCTCATCCCAACTAAAGCTCGCTTCAGTGAGAGCGCTCGACTGCCGGAACCAATCTGTGGAACCGACTTCGCGCCCATAAATTCCGGCAAGATGCGGGCCATAGGCCAGTTTCACGCCTTCCTTTTTGGAATGGCACACAGCGCAACGCTGGCGAAAGATAAATCCGCCCATCAGCACTGGGTCCGAAGGCCGGGCTGTGTCTGTCACGCCATAGTCTTTAGGGCTTGGAGCAGGCTTGGCAGCCGGGGCAGCATCGCCAGAAGGCTGAGGTTTTGCCTGAGCGAGTTGGTCACCCGCTCGGGCTTGGCCGCCTGCTGCTGCCGCAAGCGCCAAACTGAACGCAAATAGCGCAACAAGTGCAAAACTGATCCGTACTGACATTTTCAAGGCCCTCCAAAGGCGATGCTGCTTCTCTTGGCTATAAACTTATGCAGCTGCCGCCATTGTGCAAGGGTTTGGCGCATCATCTGTAAGATCAGTCACATACAGTGTTCGAGCGCTATTCCGTGATCGCTTGATAAACCAAGGACCGCAACTCACGCCGGATTGGGTATGAGGACGATGGCATAAGCTGCGTCATAAAGATCGCAACGATCCCTTCCGCCCGGTCTACCCAAAACCCAGTAGAAGCAACCCCACCCCAGGCGAACTCGCCCTCAGAACAGAGCGCCTTCGCCTTTGCCGCATCGATGACCACAGAGCCTGCAAGGCTGAAACCAATGCCATCATAGGCCGTTTCACTAAACACAGGCTGTCCCATGGATGTGAGATCAGCATTGCCCGGCAAATGATTGCGCATCATGTATTCAGCCGTCTTGCAGCCAAGCACACGCGTGCCTTCATATGCGCCCAAGCCCCGCAGCATTTCGCAGAACTTCAGATAATCGCTCGCGGTTGAGACGAGCCCGCCGCCGCCGGAGAATAACGTCACCGGCTTCACCCATGAGGATTCTGCGCTGGCAGGATCAGTCTCAATGCGAGAACCATCTGCTTGCTTTGTGAACAGTGACGTCAGCCGGTCCGCTTTTTCTGCCGGAAGCTGGAAATAGGTGTCGCCCATGCCAAGCGGTTCGAATATGCGCGTGCGCAGCACTTCCTGTCTCTTATACACATCTCCGAGCCCACGAGACCTCTCTACATCTCGT
>CAJXVF010000122.1 GCA_913060845.1 uncultured Alphaproteobacteria bacterium
CCAATCCTCCTCTAAATCGAACCTAAAATAGTCCCAAATCATTTGATGACGGACATAACAAAGGTGATCCAGCGGTTCTTAGTTTTATACATAGTTGCTGAATTATTGAGGATGGCCACCTCCGATACGAAATAATCCTTTGACTGTGCAGCAGCAACTGAAACGTCTAATGAGAAATAAAATATTAATAAAAAAAATAATTTAGACCAATAAATCATGACCATCTCTCCATAAACACCAGCTGTCCTTTAAATAGGAAAGCAACCAACCAGATTTTTTTATTACCGCCCAGCCTTCCCAAGACCTGAAGAAATCGACACGCACCTCAGACGAGGAACCGAGTATCTGGATGTTTTTGTCGTACACCCATTGGAAACTATCATTTTATTCATCTGGGTAGTGAGCCTACGTCAACAGCTCAGAAGATGAACCTCTTAAGTGAGGGCTTGAGCCTTCTATCATCGCTGCAGCCCACTGGCTTAAGACTTCAATCGGATAGCCGGTCCCGTAAGTCTCCCCTACTCCTTCAACAGCCCATCCTCCCAATCGATCAATTATATCAGGAGCACACTCCACCGCCCTGAGGCGATCTCGGAAACTGTGCCGGAAAGAGTGGACGACACATCCTGAGGGAACTCGTGGCGACATCCATTTATTCAATGCCGCGCTGGCGGAGTTACCCTTGCAGCGCGTCTCATCGCAATAACGAGGAAAGAGAAACTGGTTAGAAGCAGCATTTGCGGCACTTCTGGCCGCCCATAATGACGCCCCAACAAGAGGCACAATACGTTCACTACCCTGTGTCTTCAGGCGTCTCCAGGGGTGCGGTCTAAGGGTTATGTGAGGCTGTGGGTGGTATAGCTGCAGATCTGCCAAGATTAGAACAGCAGCCTCGCTGAGGCGCATCCCTGTGTCACTTATAAGCCCTATGAGCCACCGCGGTTCATCGTCCATCTCCCGGCAAAGCATCTGAATACGATTAATGTCTTTGAGTGGTATTGGGCGCCGCATGGCACTACTCAGCGCCTCTGGCTCTCCAAGATAAACGCTCGAAAAAGCTCGCACCTCATTGAGCCCAAGCTCTCTCGTAGTGAAGTTAACCAGTGCCCTGACGACACTAAAGGTCCTTCGAATAGAGCCTGGGCTTAACCCCCTGGCGACTAGCGCATCCCTGAGCTTGTTAGCGTCCACACGTTCATAAGAATCGACAGGTTTGTCTCCAGCTACCGAGACGAGGTACCGAACTGACCTGTTAACAGCTTGAGAGAACGTCAGTGGGCGGTTCTTGCCCTTCGCACCCAAGTATATCTGACTGGCCTCAGTCATAAGCGGACCTGAAGCATCGCCAGCTACCGCCAGAGACCCCCCATTCATAAACTTGGAGAAAAGGTCTCCGTCGGTTCTCCAACGAATGGTCAACCAGTTCTCTTCGAGCTTTGAAGCGAGGGTTACAGCGCGTGCCGCAGCTGCCCTTCGGGACTTCGTATGTAGCGAAAAGGCTATTCTGGAGCGCTTATAATGTCTCTGGAGGTCACTTGGGACACGTCTGGAGAAATACCAGACCCCACGCTTCTGGTAGATATACCGTGCTTCTTTGGTCCACCCCATGGTCTACCCTCCCAACGGGTTCACAATGAAACCAGCGGGATATCAATTGGTTAACCTATTAATTTATATGGTAAATGGTGCCCAGGGGCGGATTCGAACCACCGACACGCGGATTTTCAATCCGCTGCTCTACCAGCTGAGCTACCTGGGCGACGGCTACGGAAATGGCGTAGCGACGGCGGTTTATAAGCGAGGGGGTGCGGCGTGTCCAGAGGGATATTGGTCGCTTGGCCTAGCCGTGATGATAGGGCTTGCCCGCTAATATTTCCTGGGCGCGGTAGAGCTGCTCAGCCAGCATGGCGCGGACCATCATGTGGGGCCATGTCGCTTGGCCGAATGCGAGGATGAGATCGGCGGATTGGCGGGCAGCATCAGGGAAGCCGTAGGCACCGCCGATTAGGCAGGCGATATCACGACCGTCATCCCGCCATTGGCCAAGCCGCGCTGCTAGCTTAGGGCTGGGCAGGTCACGACCCCGCTCGTCCAGCAGTACTCTAGCGGCACCAGATGGAATGCGGGCTTCGATCTGGCGCCATTCATCCATAGCGTCCCGGCTTTTGCGGCCATCAATTTCGATGAGCTCTGGCTTGGGGCGCATCCGGGCCAGATAGCGGGCGACAATGCGCGCTTCATCCGCATCCCGGGCGCGGCCAACGGCGATTATGGTGAGGCGCATGGCAGGCGCTCTAGTTCAGGTCTTCACCTTCATCCTCGGCGAAGTAGCTTGGCGGGATAGCGGGCGCTTCCAGGCCCCACATGCGCTCCAGATTATAGAATACGCGGACTTCCGGGCGGAACAGGTGCACCACCACGTCGCCGGCATCCACCAGCACCCAGTCACCCTGGGGCAGGCCTTCCATGCCGGGCGCTGCCGGTAAGGATGGCTTTACCGCGTCATGCAGATGCTCCGCCATGGCCGAAACCTGGCGCTGGGAGCGGCCTGATGCAATGACCAGAAAATCGCACATGGCGGATTTACCGGACATTTCAATGGTGACGATGTCCTGGGCCTTGTCGTCTTCCAGGCTTTCCAGGACGCGCTGCAGCATTGCATGCGCTTTGTCGTCTGCGGGTTGGGGGGGAACGGCGTCTGCCGTTTCCGGTGTGTCTTCAGTCTCGTTGACGTCGCTTAGGATGCCCAGGGTCCTCCGAAGGGTGATTGGCGACCGCTGCGGATATCCGTTGCAGAGGTCGGGTTCAATCGCATTGGCGTGTAAGTCCATGCTGGCGCGCGGCGCGCAGCCAGGCTTCCCGCAGCGTGGGGGCCTAGATGCGGACCAAGTCGAGAGCGCTGAAATCGCGTCGCCGCTTTTCCGTGCATAGCATTCCAACAATATTCCGGTCGTGCAATTACGGCAACCGGCGTAGTTTCAAATATCTCGGCCCAGCGCTTCCAGCGTGGGATTTGCAGCATATTATCCGCACCCATCAGCCAAACAAACGAGGCTTGCGGAAAGCGCTGGCGTAGTTGGCGCAGCGTATCCGCCGTATAGCGGCTAGCCAAATGCCGTTCAATATCCGTCACATAGATGCGCGGATGGCGCGCGGCAAGGCGGGCAGATTTCATCCGGTCTTCCAGCGGCGCCATCCCAGATGCTGCTTTCAGCGGATTTTGGGGCGAGACCATCCACCACACCGCATCCAGCCGCAGCCGCTTCAGTGCGACCAGGCTGAGTTGCAGATGGCCGTCGTGAGCGGGGTTGAAGGACCCGCCCAGCAAGCCGATCCGCCCAGATTCACGGCCGGGTCTGACCGTCGCCAGCGATGACATATTTGTAACTCGTGAGTTGATCCGCGCCGACGGGGCCGCGCGCATGAAATTTATCCGTCGAAATACCAATCTCCGCGCCGAACCCGAATTCGCCACCATCGGCATATTGGGTGGATGCGTTGACGATGACGATGGCGCTGTCGACCTCTGCCGTGAAGCGGGCGGCGGCGTTTCTGTCCTCGGTGACGATGGCGTCCGTATGGCCGGAGCCGTAGCGGGCGATATGATCCAGCGCGCCAGTCATGCCGTCCACAACGCGGACGGAGAGGATGGCGTCGAGATACTCGGTCGTCCAATCTTCCTCAGATGCGGCTGTGACGCGGGCGTCAGCGGCTTGGACTTCTGGGCAGCCTCGGATGGCGCACCCAGCGGCGATCAGGTCGTCTAGCAGCGGCGAGAGGGCTGTATCAGCGATGGCTCGGTCCACAAGCAGGGTTTCTGCCGCGCCACACACACCCGTGCGCCGCATCTTGGCGTTGACGGCGATGGCGCGGGCTTTGTCGATGTCCGCAGCACCATCTACATAAACGTGGCAGAGACCTTCTAGGTGGCCAATGACGGGCATGCGCGCTTCTTCCAGCACACGGCCCACCAGGCTTTTACCGCCGCGTGGCACCATCACATCAATCAAGCCATGGGCGCGCAACATGGCACCGACATATTGGCGGTCCTGGGTCGGTGCGCGTTGGATGGCATCTGCGGGCAGGCCTGCAGCTGCGATGCCGGTGCGGAGTGCATCGACGATGGCAGCGGAGGAATGCGCGCTTTCAGACCCGCCGCGCAGGATCACACAATTCCCGGCTTTCAGCGCCAGCCCGCCTGCATCTGCGGTGACGTTTGGGCGGGATTCGTAGACAACGCCGATCACGCCCAAAGGTACAGCAATCCGCTGGATCACGAGGCCGTTCGGGCGGGTCCAATCGGCCTGAATGCGGCCCACGGGGTCAGCCAAATCTGCCACGGCCTCTAGGCCCTGGGAGACGCTTTCCAAGCGGGCGTCGTCAAGCTTGAGCCGGTCCAACATCGAGCCGGATAGGCCTTTGGCTTCGGCCTCTGCCATGTCTTTGTCATTGGCTGTCAGAATAACAGCCGCCTGAGCGCGGACAGCATCAGCGGCAGACCTGAGCGCGCGGGTTTTGTCCGCAGGCTTGGCGCGGGCAAGGGCCGGGGCGGCGGCGCGGGCGCGGGCGGCAGTTTCGGCCACCATGGCGTCGGCGTCTGCTGGGGCCAGGGCTTCCGGAGTGTTGAGGCTAGTGGAATCAGGGCTCATAGGGTCATGCCTCCTCTCGGCTTAATGATCCGGCGCGGCCGGTCATGCTCATGTCGTCGCGGTGGATGAGTGCGGCTCGGCCATGATACCCGAGCGCATCAGCGAAATCTGCACTTTGCATGCCCAGAATCCGCCCAGCGTCTTCGGCGCTATAGGCGATGAGGCCGCGCGCGACTTCCCGTCCGTCTGGCCCGCGCACGATAACCGGCGCGCCACGTTCAAATTTGCCGTCGATGCGGGTGGCGCCCGCTGGCAGTAGGCTGTTGCCACGCCCAAGTGCGCGGGCAGCACCAGCGTCAATCCATACTTCGCCTTCCGCCGCCAAACCGCCTGCGATCCAACGTTTGCGCGCCTGCACTGGTGTTTGGTCCGTGACGAACCAGGTGGCGTCATCTTCGGTTTCAAGTCGGTGGAGAGGATTATCAGCGACGCCAGAAGCGATCGCCATGCTGCATCCGGCGTCGAGCGCGACGCGGGCAGCAGCAAGCTTGGTCGGCATGCCGCCAGATGCCATGTCGCTGCCGACAGGGCCAGCCATCGCTTCAATTTCTGCTGTGACGGCTGCGACTTCCTTCAACTTGGTAGCGGAAGCATCGCGGCGCGGGTCTGCGGTATAGAGGCCATCTACGTCGGACAGCAGCACGAGTGCGTCTGCGCTAGCGCAAGCAGCGACCCGGGCAGCGAGGCGGTCATTATCGCCAAAACGGATTTCTTCTGTCGCCACAGTATCGTTTTCATTGATGACGGGGATGGCACCCAGGCGGAACAGGGTGGCCAGCGTGCCGCGCGCATTCAGGTAACGGCGGCGTTCTTCGGTGTCGCTTAAGGTCAGCAGCAATTGGGCGACATTGAAGCCGTGGGGTGCGAATACTGATCGATATGCGTGGGCCAGATCGATCTGGCCAACGGCAGCGGCGGCCTGGCTTTCCTCAAGCCGAAGTGCGCCGGATGGAAGGCCGAGCTTACGTCGCCCAAGCGCAATGGCGCCAGAGGAGACAATGGCGACGTCTTGGCCTCGTGCGCGCATGGCCGCCAAATCGTCCGCAACGCCAGCCAGCCATTCGCGGCGGAGTTCGCCGGTGGCGGCGTCCACGAGCAAGGCCGAGCCGATCTTGACGATCACCCGGCGCGCTGTGGCCAGCCTGGAGGAAGCCGCGTTCGTCATAGGGGTGACCAGCTGCCGTCCGATTCTGCCTCAGGCACATCGTCCACGAGAGGCGCGTTCCGGTCCCGGCCAATCGCCTTCCAGAGACGCTCATGCACCTCACGAACACCAATGCCTGCAGCGCCAGAGATCAAGAGCACGTCTTCGAGCGCGCACCCGGCTGCTTCTGCTAGCTCTGCGCGTTGGCGGGCTGCGGTTTCGTCATCAAGCGCGTCGGTTTTGTTGAGCGCCAGGATCTCGGTCTTGTCAGCCAGATCGCCGCCATAGGCCACAAGCTCTTCGCGCACGACTTTATAGGCGGCGGCGACATCTTCCAGTCCCAGATCACCCAGACCAGCACCGTCTACCAGATGCACCAGCGCTTGGCAGCGCTCCACATGGCCAAGGAATTTGTCGCCGATGCCCGCACCCTCATGCGCCCCTTCGATGAGGCCAGGGATGTCCGCCAGTACGAACTCACGTTCGTTATCCAGCCGGACGACGCCAAGATTCGGGACCAGTGTCGTGAACGGATAATCCGCAATCTTCGGGCGGGCGGCGCTTGAGGCCGCAAGGAAGGTGGATTTGCCCGCATTCGGCAGGCCAATCAGCCCGGCGTCCGCGATCAGCTTCAGGCGCAGCCAAACCCAGCGCTCTTCACCGGGCCAACCGGGAATCGCTTTGCGGGGGGACTGTGTGACGGAGCTTTTGTAGTAGAGATTGCCAAATCCGCCATCGCCGCCCTTGGCCAACACGACCTCCTGGCCAGGCTCAGTCATATCAGCCAGGACAAAGCGCTTATCTTCGTCCAGCACTTCAGTGCCGGGCGGAACTTGGAGGATGATGGGATTGGCGCTGGGGCCAGTGCGTTGGCGACCCGCACCACCTTTACCGCTGGCGGCGCGGAAATGCTGGGTATAGCGGAAGTCGATCAGTGTATTCAGGTTGGGCACGCAGCGCAGAATAACGTCGCCACCGCGCCCGCCGTCCCCGCCATCGGGACCGCCAAATTGGACAAACTTCTCACGCCGGAAGGAGATCTGTCTCTTATACACATCTGACGC
>CAJXVF010000123.1 GCA_913060845.1 uncultured Alphaproteobacteria bacterium
CTGCTGATGTTCGGCGTTGCGGAAGACCACGATTCCAACCCGATCAAAATTGGCCTTGGCAAGCTGAAAGCGCGTGGCGCTAAAGTCGTTTCCGTGAACCCGGTCCGCACGGGCTATTCGGCCATTGCTGACGAATGGGTTGGTATTCGCCCTGGCACGGACGGCGCGTTTGTATCTGCGCTCATCCATGAACTCCTCCGTCAGGACCGGATTGATCTGGATTTCCTGGCCCGCACGACCGACGCTTCCTGGCTGATTAACCAGAACCCAGGTGCTGCCGATCATGGGCTCGTCATCAAAGATGCTGATGGCGCGCCGCTTGGCTGGGATGGTGCGGCTGATGAGCCAACATTGGCGCGCACACCTGGTGCCAACCTCTCCCTCATCGGTGAGCGCACATTGCCTGATGGCCGCAAGGCCAAGACCGTATTCCAGCTTCTGGCGGAGCGCTTTCTTGATGGCGCGAACAGCCCCGAAGCCGCTGCCGCGATCACCGATGTTTCTGCGGAAACTATCCGTAATCTCGCCAACGATTTGGCGGCTGCTGCCCTCGACGATCCGATGGAACTTCCGCAGCCCTGGACCGATTGGACTGGCAAACGCCATGAAACCATGGTCGCCCGCCCTGTCGCCATCCATGCCATGCGGGGAATCTCGGCGCACTCCAACGGCTTCGATACTTGCCGCTTGATCCATGTGCTGCAGATGCTGCTGGGCGCAATCGATGCTCCCGGTTCCTTCCGCTACAAACCGCCGTTCCCGAAGCCTGTGCCGCCCGGCCCGAAGCCCGCTGGTAAAGCCGATCAAATTGGCCCTGGCCGGCCCATGGCAGGCCCGCCACTTGGGTTTGTCGCTGGTCCAGAAGACTTGCTGGTTGATCCAGACGGCACACCACGACGCATTGATCATGCCTACAGCTGGGAAGCGCCCGTCGCCGCCCACGGGCTGATGCATATGGTGATCGAAAACGCCGCAAAGCAGGACCCAAACCCCATCGACGTGCTGTTCATGTACATGGCCAACATGGGCTGGAATTCGTCCATGAGCGTTGAAAACGCGCTCAAAGGCCTGACAGCGAAGGACGAAGAAACTGGCGAGTATAAGATCAAGCACGTCATTTATTCGGATGCGTTCTGGTCTGAAACTGTGGCCTACGCAGACCTGATTTTCCCGGACACCACCTATCTAGAACGGTGGGACGCGATCTCATTGCTCGACCGCCCGATTTCGGACGCAGATGGCCCGGCGGACGCTATCCGCCAGCCGATCTTTGAACCGGACCGCGACGTTCGCCCATTCCAAGAAGTCATCATTGACCTTGGCCATCGCTTGGGCCTGCCCGCCTTCACCAATGAAGACGGCACTGCCAAATTCCCCGGCGGCTACAAAGATTACCTCGTCAACCACGAGCGCACGCCGGGCGTTGGCCCGCTTGCAGGCTGGCGCGGTGAGGACGGTGACAAGGGCGGCGTTGGCGCTAAAAATCCAGACCAACTCGACAAATATATTGAGAACGGCTGCTTCTGGAAGCATGAGCTTGAGCCGGAACAGCGCTACTTCAAGCATTCCAATAAGTCCTATCTGGAGTGGTCGGCGAGCATGGGCTTCATCCCAAATGCTGACCCTATCGTGATGCACTTGTATTCGGAGCCACTGCAAAAATTCCGTCTTGCAGCCGAAGGTCATGGCGATATCCAACCGCCAACAGACGCCGCCCGCCAGCGCGTACTGCAGAACTTTGATCCCATCGCCAGCTGGCGTCCGCCGCTAAACGGCTTGGAGGATGCGGATAACGCGTATCCGCTGCATGCGATCACGCAGCGCCCAATGGCGATGTATCATTCCTGGGGTTCTCAGAATGCTTGGCTCCGCCAAATCCACACGGCCAACCGCCTGTTTATGGCGCGAGAGTTGGTGGAGGAAATGGGCCTGGAAGACGATTCCTGGGTTTATGTCACCAGCCCGAACGGCAAGATCAAAGCCCAGATCAAGGCGATGGAAGGGGTGAACCCCCGCACCGTCTGGACCTGGAATGCCATTGGCAAGCGCAAAGGCACATGGGGCCTGGATAAGGATGCACCGGAAGCAACCAAAGGCTTCCTGCTGAACCACCTAATTTCCGAACTACTGCCCGACGGCCAAGGTGGCCATTGGCCAAACGCTGATCCGGTGACGGGACAGGCGGCTTGGTATGACCTCCGCGTCAAAATTGAGCCTGCCCCTGCAGATACCGCCCAGGTTAGTGAGCCCATCATTCCGGCTCTTCCAAGCAACCCTGGCGGAAAGCCCAATCCCAAGCGCCTAGACTTTGGCGCAGCCTTCCGTGGCCGCAAGGAGAGCCGCTCATGACCAGCCTGCCAGCGACCGCGCCCATAAAGAAGCTAGGACTCGTGATTGATTTGGACACATGCGTGGGTTGCCACGCCTGTGCCGTCAATTGCAAAGAATGGAACACTGGCGGCGAAATGGCCCCGTTGACGGATCTGGACCCCTATGGCGCAGAGCCAGAGGGCGTGTGGTTCAACCGCGTGCACGGCTATGAGGCTGGCGACGGCGCCAATGGGCGCACCGTCCACTTCCCCCGCTCCTGCCTCCATTGCGAAACACCCGCTTGCGTCACTGTTTGTCCGACGGGCGCTTCCTATAAGCGCGAAGAAGACGGCATCGTGCTGGTGGACGAAGACAAATGCATCGGCTGCAAACTCTGCTCCTGGGCCTGCCCCTATGGCGCACGTGAGTTTGATGAAACCGTTGGCGTCATGAAGAAGTGCACGCTTTGCGTCGACCGCATTTACAACGAAACCATTCCAGAAGCCGAACGCGTCCCGGCATGTGTTTCGACGTGCCCAGCCTCTGCCAGGCATTTCGGTGATTTGGGCGACCCGAATTCAGATGTGTCCAAACTGGTTGCAGAACGCGGCGGATATGATCTGGCACCGGAATTTGACTACAAGCCGACCAACAAATATCTGCCACCGCGCGAGCGGATGCCCAGTGCGCCCGCTGTTGCCGAAGCAGCAGGCGAGCCGCAAGGCCTGCTGAAGTGGGTCGACCGGATGCTGTCAATCTGATCATGACGATGTCCGCCCTGATATCTAATTTCTCTGGCCGCTGGAGCCGCCGACCGTGAACCCTGCACCTTCAGTTATCTTTTTCACGACCCTATCTGGGCTCGGCTATGGACTAGCGTTCTGGCTTGCCGTTGCGCGGGCGTTTGGCACCATCCCAGCGGATACCCCCTGGTTCGGTGCAATAAGCCTTGGCGTCGCATTGGCACTGGTGTCAGCCGGACTGTTGTCGTCAACCGCCCATCTTGGCCATCCAGAACGGGCATGGCGCGCATTCAGCCAATGGCGGACTTCCTGGTTGTCCCGCGAAGGCGTGGCCGCTGTTGTGACATTCGTTCCGCTTGGGCTGTTGTGGCTTGCGTGGATGCTTGGTGCCACTGGCGGGATATGGGCTTTTGTTGCGCTTGTCGGCGCAGCCCTGGCGCTTATCACCGTGTACTGCACTGGCATGATCTATCAGTCCTTGAAGCCAATCCAGGCTTGGGCGACAGGATGGACGACGCCGATCTACCTCCTGTTTGCCTTGATGACAGGTGCGCATGCCGTGGCCGCACTGGCCGCTTGGTTTGGTTATGGCGCGTCCTGGCAAGCAAGTGCAGCGCTGATCCTGACGGTCGTACTAGCGATCGCTAAATTCATGTACTGGCGGTCGGTCGATACTGCGACGCCTTTTTCAACGCCGGAAAGTGCGACGGGCCTTGGTCGGTTCGGCAAAGTGCGCCAGCTAGAAGCGCCCCACGTGACAGAGAACTACATCACGCGGGAAATGGGCTTCAAAGTTGCACGCAAGCATGCGGCGAAGCTGCGAATGATTGTCTATGCCATCGGCTTTGGCGTGCCGACTCTCGTTGCCATGCTGATACTGATATCGGGGCCTTCTGCGCTCCTGGCGACGATTGGTGTCCTCGCGGCTATGGTCGGGGCCATCGCTGAGCGCTGGCTCTTCTTCGCTGAAGCCAAGCATGCCGTTATGAATTTCTATGGTGAGCATTGAGCTTAGCTACCAGCTATATGCTCAGCACCCGTGCAGCGGCGGCAGATAAGCGCAACTGACTTTGAAACCTTGAAATTTCTGCTCACAACAGCCATTGTTAAACCACGAGAGCCATAAAGGTTCCAAGGGAGGTCGTCGCAGAAGCGCGCTCGGCCAGCAATAAGAAACACTGTTTTTCACAGTTTTAGAGCGAGGGCGCTCGGATGTTCATCCAAACCGAAGCGACGCCGAATCCGGCGACGTTGAAATTCCTGCCTGGTCTGACCGTGCTGGAAACTGGCACCGCTGACTTCCGTAACCCGGAAGACGCAGCAGAGCGCTCGCCATTGGCGGACAGCTTGTTTGCCGTGGAAGGCGTCACCGCCGTATTCCTTGGCAGTGACTTCATCTCCGTCTCCAAGGCTGACCTTGCCGACTGGGCCGTGATGAAGCCCGCCGTGCTTGGTGCGATCATGGAGCATTTCACCCGCGATCTGCCAGTGATGGCTGCTGGTGCGCAGATGGCGGAAGCGGTTTCCGCTGATGGCGATCCGATTATTGAGCAAATCCAAGAACTGTTAGACACCCGCGTCCGCCCTGCCGTCGCTGGCGATGGCGGCGACATTGTGTTCCGGGGCTTTGAGGATGGGATCGTATACCTGTCCATGCAAGGTGCCTGTGCCGGGTGCCCAAGCTCTACCGCGACGTTGAAGATGGGCATTGAGAACATGCTCCGTCATTACATCCCGGAAGTGCAGGAAGTGCGCCCAGCGCCCTTCTGATCCGTTCAGCTAAATCACGACGCGCACTAAACCGCTAAATTTGGGGCCAGGCGATTTTCGCCTGGAGGCGGCTGCGCAGAACTAAACGACCCCGGTTAGCCCCGAGGCCTAAAGACGCGAGCCAGATCCCAGATGCTATTCATGCCGACATTCAAAACTGCTTGTTGCCGTGCGACCTGCGGCGTAGCAGCCCTCACTAGCATTCTGCTGTCTGCTGGCGCTGGTGCTACGTCGATGCCTGATCTCGCGAACGCGGGCATCGATATCATTCCAAGGCCCGCCGCCGCCGATGTGCTGAGCGATGAAGCACGGGAAGACGGCAATGGCATTCGCCCCACCCCCGTCAATGCCAGCATTCTGCTGGAAAGCACACAAGGCGACCTGCACCGCTTGCCATTGGCATTATTGCATGACGCCCCAGCCACCCTGCCCGCCGGAAGCGTAACCCCGCCTATTGTTGGCGTGCCGGTATTGTCTCGGTTCGACATCCTGATGGCGTCCGCCGCCCATGACCTACAGGAAGAACTCCATAAGCATAGGTTCGATAACCTCACTAATGCGCCGGATTTTGATACGCTTGATGCCTATTATGACGCCCACGGCTTCACGCTCAGTCGCGCAGGCAAAGCAGTAGCTATCCCACCGCTCTTTCTAAAGACCTTACCGCGTTCCCTTTCCAACGGACGTGACATTCCACGGCGCAAACGCCTGTTCATCAGCGTGATGCTGCCACACATCCTCGCCGCCAATGCTGAAATCGAAGCGGACCGGCAGAGGCTCCAATTCATTGTTGCCAGCTTTGATGATCCAATTGGTCCCAGCGACGAAGACATCACTTGGCTGTTCAGCAAGTTTACGGATTATCGCGTCAAAGACCTGAGTACGGACCGATTGCTTGCACGGATGGATATCATTCCGCCTGCCCTCGCGATTGCCCAGGCTGCGAAGGAAAGTGGATGGGGCGGGTCCCGCTTCGCTCAAGCTGGCAACGCGCTCTACGGCCAATGGACCTGGAATTCATCCCATAAAGGCATCATCCCGAAGGAGCGTCCCAAGGGCAAAACCTACCGGGTGCGTGCGTTTGATAATATCCTGAATGCAACCCGTGCCTATATGCTGAACCTGAACGCCAACCGCGCCTATGGCGGCTTGCGGGAACGACGCCTGCAGCGCCGTAAAGCTGGAAAAGCTCTGACAGGCTTGGCCCTGACAGAAGAACTATTGGGCTACTCCGCTATCGGCAACCGTTACGTCAAAGCGTTGAAGAGCTTGATCCGGGCCAATAAACTAACGGCTTTGAACACAGCCAAGCTTGGCGAAAGCTTCATGCCCGATGCGCCCGAAACCGCAGGCACCCCCAAACGAGCAAGTGCACTGATCGCCAGCAACTAAGGCGGCTAAGCAGAATCAGGCTGCTGCGTTCCTGCGGTCACCTGTGCCACGACGGTCTGTGGCGCGCACAGTTGGCGGCAAGATCATCGAAGCGACAAATCCACCCGTCGATGCGTTCGCGATCGCCAATCGGCCATTGTGCCGTTCGGCTGCCAAGCGCGCGATTGGCAGGCCAAGGCCTAGGCCATTATGCGCCCGATCCAGGCCCGTTTCAGCCTGGCTGAAGGGCCGCATCAACTTCTCTAAGTCCCCTACATTGGCACCATTGCCTTGGTCACAAACCGTGATCACGACCTGGTCGCCCATCTCCTCAGCCGAAACCTCAACGGTGCCGCCGAATGGGGAGAATTTCACTGCGTTATCGACAAGCGCCGAGATCCCGGCATTCAAGACTTCGATATCGCACCAGAGCCTAAGTGGTGCAGCCAGTGGGCGCACATTAATCGCGACTGCCTGTGGTTCCGCAGCTTTCCGGAAGCGCTTCACAGCTTGTTCCAGCAGCAGGTCAGCATTGGCTGCGCTCGCCTTGAGCGGTGCCAGACCTGCTTCAAGGCTGTCTCTTATACACATCTCCGAGCCCACGAGACCTCTCTACATCT
>CAJXVF010000124.1 GCA_913060845.1 uncultured Alphaproteobacteria bacterium
GAGATGTAGAGAGGTCTCGTGGGCTCGGAGATGTGTATAAGAGACAGGGCACGACCCGTAATTTGGCGGACCGCCGGTTTGATCTTTACCAAGTCCGCTGGTCCAAACGGGCAATGCGCGGTTTGTAGCGCTCCTTTATCAGGCTGAACGCGCTGCTTGGATCGCCTGCCAGATCGTTTCTGGCGTGGCGGGCCCGTCCCATCCTTCGACGCCAAGCGGCTTCAATGCGTCCAAAATCGCCAGCGTTACGGCAGGGTAACCCGCAATGGCACCCGCTTCCCCGCAGCCTTTCACACCCAGCGGATTTGTCGTGCAGGGCGTTGGGCTGAAATCCAGGGTGAAGCTTGGTAGGTCATCCGCGCGTGGCATTGCGTAGTCCATGAATGACCCTGCGAGCAGTTGCCCATCTTCATCATAGACTGCGTGCTCCAATAGCGCTTGGCCCACACCTTGAGCGATGGCACCGTGTACTTGCCCGGACGCGACCATTGGATTGACCAGCACGCCATAATCATCGACCGCCGTATAATTCACCAGGCGAACGACGCCGGTATCCTGGTCCACCGTCACCTCTGCTGCATGGGCGCCGCAAGGGTATGTCATCGCTTCCCGAGTGAAAGCGTGGAAGGTATCGAGCGGCGTTCCAGCCTCCAGCGCCGCTTTCGCAACATCGAGAATGCCGATGCTGCGGTCCGTACCGGCGACAGTGAATTGGCCCTCAGAAAATGTGATGTCCGTCGCTGCTGCTTCCAGCATATCCGCCGCAACGATCTTGCCTTTGGCCTCAATCTCCTCAGACGCGCGCCAGATGGCGGTGCCCGCCATATATGTCGCGCGGGAACTGCCGTGACCGCCGCCATTGATGATCGCGTCCGTATCGCCGTGGCGCATGGTGACGACATCACTCGGCACGCCCAACCGCTCGGCGACCAATTGTGGAAACGTCGTCTCATGGCCTTGGCCAATGGTCTGAGTGCCTGTGATCAGATCAACGCCACCATCCGCGCGAAACAGAATCTCAACGTTTTCATCAGGCACCCCGCCCGTCGCCTTGATGTGGTTTGCAATGCCGAAGCCCCGCAACAATGGTGCCGCTGTTGCGGATTTTCTAGCAGGCAATCCGCCATAATCCGCAGCCTTCAGTGCGGCTTCAAACGCTTTGGGGAAATCACCACTGTCCACAGTCCCGCCAAGCGGATTGGCGGCAGGCATGGCAGATGGAGCAATCAGGTTTTTACGGCGGAGGTCCATAGCGTCCATGCCAAGCTTGGCGGCAGCCGCATCAATCACCCGCTCAATGATGTTGTTCATCTCGCCAAAACCGGGCCCGCGCGTCACCCCAATTGGTGCAGTATTCGTGACAACGGATTGTACTCTCAGACCGACATTCGGAATGACGTAAAGCGTGCCTGGAAGATGCGCATACTGATTAGTTTGTACCCCGCCCGCACTACCCGCCATATAGGCGCCAAGATTGGCAACACTGTCGATTGTAAGTGCCGCGAACCGCCCGTCCGGCATGACGGCGAGCGACGCTTCCGCCCAATGATCACGCGCCTGATGATCCGCCAGAAAGACTTCGCTCCGGCTGGCGATCCACTTAACGGGACGCCCTGCCCGCCTGGCTGCCCAAAGCAACAAAGCCTGCTCAACATAGGCGAAATTCTTAGCACCAAATCCACCGCCAACGTCTGGCGCCAACCAGCGCACAGCCTCTCGCCCAACGCCGAGCGCCGTCGCGATATGGTCCCTGTTGATATGAATATTCTGGCTGGAGACATGCAGCGTGTAACGACCCGTCCCAGCGTCAAAAACACCAACCCCGCCGCGCGGCTCCATTGGGTTGGTGACGATGCGATGGTTCATCAGGCTGATTGATACAGTGCTGGCGCCTGCCGCCTCCGCACGTTCAAGTGCAGCCTGATCGCCATGCCGCCAGTCCATGCACAGATTGCCCGGAATATCGGTGGAAATTTCTACCGCACTGGCCAACAGTGCCGCACGGCCATCGGTTACGGCAGGCAAAGTTTCGTATGAGGCAGCCACAGCTTCTGCCGCATCCAAAGCCTGAGTTTTCGTCTCCGCAATGACCATCGCGATGGGTTCGCCGACGAAGCGAACAGTATGTTCAGCCAGTAGAGGCTGCGCATCCCACGCCAGCGGTTCATCGGTGACTGTATTTGCCGTCACGAACGGGACGAGCGGCTTTAAGCCGTCAGCGGCGGCATCTCCTGCTGTCAGAACGGCCAGCACGCCAGGCATTGCTTTGGCAGCAGTTGTATCGATTTCGCTGATACGGGCATGGGCGTGGGGACTGCGCACGAAGGCAGCGTGGGACAAGCCATCGAACGCCATGTCATCCAGATATGCGCCAGCACCAGTGACGAAGCGTTGATCTTCATGGCGTTTAGGGGCGTCGCCAATACGGCTCATGACAGTCTCTCCCACAAACCTGCATCGACATTAGAGCAACGCGCCGCAACGCATTCTCCTCGCTCCCCAACGGGGGGAGAGGGACAGGGTGAGGGGAGTGCCATTCCCAGAACGAAGCGTTTGGCCAGAACAAAGCGTATTAATAATGGGAGAACGACCACAGTTTGCTGCTCGAACCGTTTCGGTCTGGCTAAGGCCCCCCTCACCCTCCCCTCTCCCCCCGTTGGGGGGCGAGGGGACCTGGAAACAGAAGGCGGTGCCAATGATTTAGCACCATCACTCATTTCTATACGCAATCACTCTACTCCCACTGCAGACCGACGAAGCTTCAATCAACCGCGCCGCCATGGCAACATGATGCAGAGAGTGAATTCTAAAGGATTTTTTGAAGATGGATGAAAGCCGTATTCCAATCATGGTCGGCGCTGGCCAGATCACGCAGCGCGAAGACGACCCCAAACAGGCGCTGGCACCGATTGACCTGATCGCCGCATCCGCCCGCGCCGCCGCTGAGGACAGCGAGGCTGGCACAACGCTGCTCTCATCCCTCGACACCATCGTGCAGCTGCGTGCGTTCGCGGATACCAGTTGGCGGTTTAGGTCTCCATTTGGCGGCCCTAGCAATCCGCCAAAGTCACTGGCGAACCGTATTGGTGCGGATAACGCCAAGCGCCTGATCTACACCTATGCAGGCGGAAACATGCCGCAATGGTCGATCAACCGCCTCTCCGAAATGGTGACGCGGGGTGAGGTTGAGACTGCCATGGTGATCGGCGGCGAGGCCCTTTCGACCCAGAAAACCGCCCAGCGCGCCGGTATTGATCTGGACTGGAATGAGGATGCTGGCGGCGAGCCCGAGACCTGGGGTGTCGGCACACAAGGCTGGAATGACGTTGAAGAACGCCACCGCATGGCGGGCGCAATCTTCGCCTATCCATTGTTCGAAACCGCAATCCGAGGCCACAAGGGCCGCACGATTGATGAGCACGCCCAGGCCATAGGTCGCCTGTTCGAAGGCTTCGCCAAAGCCGCTGCCGCTAACCCCTTAGCGGATCGGCGGGATGGCTTCACCGCAGAACAAATCGCGACGCCAAGCGCCACAAACCCATATATCGGCTTCCCCTACACTAAGCTGATGAACGCCAACGCCTATATCGACCAGTCCGCCGCCGTTATCCTGACCAGCGTCGCCAAGGCGAAGGCGCTGGGTATTCCGGAAAGCCGCTGGGTCTACCTGCATGGCACAGCGGATGCCTACGATCACTGGTATATCAGTGACCGCAAGAACTTCCATTCGTCTCCCGCCATGCGCATCGTGGCTGAGGAAACGTTTGAGATGGCGGGCATGGGCCTGGATGATCTAACGTTCCTGGACCTCTATAGCTGCTTCCCAAGTGCTGTTGAAATCGCCTGCCAGGAAATGGGCATCGCCGAAGATGATGCGCGCGGGCTGACGGTAACCGGCGGGCTTCCCTACTTTGGCGGCCCCGGCAACAATTACGTCACCCATTCCATTGCTGAGATGATGCAGAAGGTCCGCTCCAAGCCCGGCAGCTACGGCATGATTACGGCCAACGGCAATTACGTGACCAAGCAGTCCGCCGGAATCTATTCCACCACCCCGACGGAGAAGACCTTCAAGCCGAAGGACCCCAAGGTCTATCAGGCTAAGATCGACGCCGATAAAGGCCCGGCGACGACAGAGGCGCCATCGGGCAAAGCAACCATCGAGACCTATGAGGTCATGCACGACCGCAAAGGCCCAAGCTATGCGATCCTGTTCGGTCGTCAGCCTAACGGAACCCGGTTCATTGCCAACACACCAGATGATCCAGCACTTTTGGAGGAAATGACCAAGCGGGATTACCTTGGTGCAGAGGGTGTTGTCGCGACGAATGACGACGGCATTGCCATCTTCAAACCGGCTTAAGGCGCACTCCATGGATTTCGCCCACCCGCCCGAAACTCAAGCGCTGATCGACCAGCTTGAAGCCTTCATGGCAGCAGAAATCCTGCCGCGCGCCCGGCCTTGGCGAGAGGCAGGGCTAGCAGGCGAATATCCACCGTTCATTGGAGAAATTCAGGCGGGGGCGAAAGCGGCAGGCTTGTGGAATCTCGCGATCCCAAACCTGCCCGACGATGCGCCTGGAACACGGCTGACAAACAGTCAGTTCGCGCCTTTGGCGGAAATCATGGGTCGGGTTATGGGCGCATCAAAAGCGTTCAATTGCCATCCGCCTGATGTGCCGAACATGATCATGCTGGCGGACGCCGCCACGCCCGATCAGCGCCGCGCATTCCTGGGCCCGTTGTTGGAAGGCCAGACCCAATCCGCCTTCGCCATGACGGAACCAGCGGTCGCATCCTCCGACGCCGGTAATATCGCAACCACCATCCGGCGCGACGGCGGGGAATACGTAATTTCAGGGCGGAAATGGTACATTTCCGGCGGTAAAGCGGCTGATGTGCATTTGGTCATGGGCGTTACAGACCCCGATGCGCGCGCCGGTCGTCGCCAGAGCGTTATTATCGTGCCAGCGAACGCGCCCGGCATCCGCATCATCCGGCCATCAACCTTCCTAGGCTTTGTGGAGCCCGGCGCTGGCGCATATGAAATTGCGTATGAAGATGTCCGCGTTCCAGCAGCAAACCTACTCGGTAGCGAAGGCGATGGCTTCCGGCTTGGCCAGGTGCGCCTTGGCCCCGCTCGTGTGCATCACTGTATGCGCGCCATCGGTCATTGCGAGACGTTGATTGAGCTGATGTTGCAGCGCGCCCAAGAACGCCGTGCTTTCGGGCAGGCCATCGCTGAATATGATTCGATCCAGCACATGATCGCCCGCTCCCGCATGGAGTTAAATCAGGCGCGTTTGCTGACTTGGAAATGTGCCTGGGCGCTTGATCAGTCCGACTGGAAGGCCGCCCGCCAGGATGTCTCCATCATCAAAGTCGCTGTGACGGAGACGTATCAGCGGATTGCTGACCGCGCGATCCAAGTATTCGGCGCTATGGGCGGCGGCGCGGATACGCCTATCGCTGACGCGTTCGCGTGGGCCAGAGCGCTACGTATTTTCGACGGGCCAGACGAAGTGCATCTTCGCCAGATTTACCGGTTTGAGCCAAAGCCTGAAGGCCTGCTGAAAGACTCGCCGCACATCATGCCGCAAGAGTAATCCTCAGCGGACAAGCTTGAAGTAGAGCCAATCCGGGAACAGGCCTGCGAGACGGAATCGCCTGGCGAAGGCGGGCGGGAAACTGGTGCGGAAACGCGTGCCCTGCATTGCTTTAAACACATAGTTCGCCGCCTCATCCGGCGTCATCAGATGCGGCATGTCGAAATCATTCTTATCCGTTAGTCGGGTCTTGATGAAGCCAGGGTTCATGAGCTGCACATTGAAATCCGGCGCTGGTAGATCAACCCGAATACATTCCGCCAAACTGGCCGCACCGGCTTTGCTGGCCGCATATCCAATGGCACCCGGTAGACCGCCAAACGCAGCGAGCGAGCCGACAATGACGATATGCCCGTTACCCTGCCTAACCAATGCCGGAACCGCTTCGCCCATCACCCTGGCTGCACCCGTGAAGTTAATATCGCACATGGCCTCGACAGCATCTGCGTCCCAATCCTGGGCACTGGTGGGCTCATAAACACCGGCGTTGTAGATCACGCCATCCAGCCTCGGGAGGGTCTCGAACGCAGCCGCAACGCTGTCCGTATCCCGCGCGTCCAAAGGTGCCACGACTGTATCGCCACCAATTTCCGCCGCGAGGTCTTGCAGGCGGTCCTCACTGCGGGCGGAGAGGCACAGTCTTGCGCCAGCGCCTGCCAGTTTCAGCGCCAGCGAACGGCCAAGGCCTTCTGATGCGCCAACGAGCCAATAGGTTTTGCCTGCAAATAACGCCGCCATGGGTCTATTCCTCCGCCCGCCGGAATATGGCGATGAGTTCAGCGGCCCTAAAGCCAAATTTGCGCATGTCAGAACGGTTTACGATTGTTCCGTCCTCCATCAGGTAAAGCCAATCGACGACATCGAGCACATGACCGCCCAACCGTTCTGGCAGGCGCAGCTTGTAGGTAAAGCGCAGCGCATTGCCCGATGCTTCACCAAGCGCCGTGCCCACAATATCGTCGGCTTCAGCAGTGAATATCTTGGGGCCAGTATAGGTTATCCGCCATTGGCGACGTTGCGGCTCTGCCTTGTCCGCGTAGAAGAATTCCTCATCCAGCACGCCGCCAGTTTCATTGAACTTACCGGTGATGTTGGCTCGGAAACGGGCGTTCACTCGGCCCGAGTAATCATAAATCACGCCATCAGCCAGAAAGACGCCGCCAAGCGATGTTC